>NZ_CDRRUH010000002.1:0-121542 GCF_977045365.1 Fusicatenibacter sp. | reverse complement strand
ACGCATCCAGCGTGCTGATGGAGTCGCTCCCCTCGTGGGAGCGTGGATTGAAATGTCCGGTAGCTACGCCGCGATCGGTTCGTCCGGTAGGTCGCTCCCCTCGTGGGAGCGTGGATTGAAATTGCTGGTTGACAATAATAGACGTTAATGCCGGAAGTCGCTCCCCTCGTGGGAGCGTGGATTGAAATGATATTTATCTTATCACGATCGGCATCGAAAGTCAGTCGCTCCCCTCGTGGGAGCGTGGATTGAAATACGGACGAAATCTCTCTTTGCGGCAGCAGATGTGTCGCTCCCCTCGTGGGAGCGTGGATTGAAATTAAGTGACAGCATCGCCACGGTCACGGTCAGCGTTGTCGCTCCCCTCGTGGGAGCGTGGATTGAAATGAGTGCCAGATGGATGCAGCTAAGTGCCGACAGGGTCGCTCCCCTCATGGGAGCGTGGATTGAAATCTATATTTGGGTATAATCCCGACTCCCTGAATATCGTCGCTCCCCTCGCGGGAGCGAGGATTGAAATATGCCCATTTTGAATTTAATGAGCATCAGGTAAGTCGCTCCCCTCGCGGGAGTGTGGATTGAAATGGTGGATCATTGACGAAATTCGCGTTATGAACCTTCGCTCCCTTTAGGGGAACAAAGGTTGAAATACGCCATACGGTAGCACAATATCAGATACGATCGTTGCTCTCTTAGCAGAAGAAAGAATGGAAATTTGACGCGAGTCACCGGAAAAGAAAAAGGAAATGGTCACTCCCCTCGTGGGAGCAGGAGTTAAAATAAGGAGATGCGCGAGGATACTGTCCTACGAGTGCAAAGTGTTCTCTCAGGAGTGAAATGTGTTTGACACGAAAGGCAAACAATGTTAATCTATAACTAGCGTAAGTGATAACTAACCGCTCATGTATTCGCCAAGAACCATGGGCGGCTATTTTTCTATTTAATATTCGGTGAGAAAGGAGGAAAATCATGAAGAGTTCATTTAAAATATTTTGGATTATACTCGGTTTTCTGTGTCTGGGACTTGGTACCATCGGTATTGTGCTTCCGATTCTGCCGACAGTTCCATTCTATATGGCGACGCTGTTCTGCTTTGCGAAAAGTTCGGAACGTCTGCACAGCTGGTTTATCGGGACCAATCTATATAAGAAGCATCTCGACAGCTTCGTACAGCATCGGGCGATGACGGTAGGAACGAAATGTAAAATTATCGGGATGGTAACGGCTGTGATGGCGATTGGCTTTTTTGCTATGAAGAATGTGCCGATCGGAAGAATCTGTATTGCCGTGGTATGGATGTGCCATATTTTGTATTTCTTCCTGCGGGTCAAAAACGTAAAAACAGAAGATCATATCCTAGGAGAAACAGAATGAACAAAGTAGAAAAGAAACGGCAGAAAGAACAGTACGTCGTGGAAGAGATGATCCGCCTGTACTGCCGGAAGAACTATGGAAAAGAGGGGCATGCATCCGGCGGGATGTGTCCGGAATGTCAGAAATTAGCGGACTATGCAAAACAGCGGAGCCAGAAATGTCCCTTCATGGAACAGAAAACATTCTGCGCAAACTGCAAAGTACACTGCTACAAGCCGGAAATGCGGGAAAAGATCCGCGCCGTTATGCGGTTTTCGGGGCCGCGGATGCTGCTGTATCATCCGATTTTAGCTATCTGGCATTTAATCTGCAGCATGAGAGAGAAGCGAAAAGCAAAAGCATAAAAGAGAGGTACTTATGATTAAAACAAGACTGGTGGGACTGCTGTCCCACGCGAAAAAGTATATCGTGTACACGATTCTGTGGCAGTGGGCGGCGCTTCTGTCGCAGGTGATCGCGGTGTTTACGATTGCCGATCTGCTGGAGCGGGTTGTGTATGGCGCGGTAACGGCGACGTCTGTGAAGCGGACGGTTTTTACGCTGGCAATTGTTGTTGTGATCCGCTTTTTCTGCGAGCGGATGGGTGCGCGGTCGTCGTATCTTGCGTGTGTGGATGTGAAACGGATTCTGCGTGAAAAAATTTATGAGAAAATGCTGAAACTGGGGGCATCCTACAGCGAACAGGTATCATCCTCGGAGGTGGTACAGGTATCCACGGAGGGCGTGGAGCAGCTCGAAACGTACTTTGGAAAGTATCTTCCGCAGCTATTTTACAGCCTGCTTGCACCGCTCACACTTTTTGTCATCCTCTGCCGGGTGAGCATGAAAGCGAGCGTGATTCTTCTGATCTGTGTGCCGCTGATCCCGATTTCGATTGTGGTCGTGCAGAAGATTGCGAAGAAGCTGTTGAACAAATACTGGAGCATTTACACCGGTCTTGGCGATTCCTTCCTTGAAAATCTGCAGGGACTGACGACATTAAAAATTTATCAGGCAGACCAGCAGAAAGCCGACGAGATGGACGTGGAATCCCAGAACTTCCGCCGGATCACGATGAAGGTTCTGACGATGCAGCTCAACTCGACGAGCGTGATGGACATCGTAGCGTACGGCGGCGCGGCGGTCGGTATGGCGGTGGCGGTATCGGAGTTTCTGAAAGGAAACCTCACCGTGTCCGGCACGCTCTGCATTGTGCTGCTGGCGAGCGAGTTTTTCCTGCCGCTTCGTCTGCTCGGATCATTCTTCCACATCGCGATGAACGGCATGGCAGCAAGTGACAAGATTTTCAAAATCCTTGATCTGCCGGAGTCAAAGACGGGCGATCAGACATTGCCGGACGGGCCTCTCGATGTCGTGTTGGAAGATGTGCATTTTTCCTATGAAGAAGACCGTGAAATCTTAAAAGGCATCGATCTTACACTCCCGGCGGGCAGTTTTGTATCGCTGGTCGGGGAATCGGGCTGCGGAAAGAGTACGATTGCAGGTATCCTAGCCGCAAAGAACCGCGGATATGCGGGAAAGATCACCCTGGGCGGCGTGCCGCTCTCGGAAGTCGCTGAGACGGATCTGATGAAGCACGTTGTTCTGGTCCGCCACAACAGTTACTTATTTAAAGGAACCGTAGAAGAGAACCTGCGCATGGCGAAACCGGATGCGACGAAGGAGGAGATGAAGGCGGTTCTGCAGAAAGTCAATCTGCTTGGATTCTTACAGACACAGAACGGTCTGCAGACAGAACTGCTCGAAAAAGCAGGAAACCTCTCCGGCGGCCAGTGCCAGCGTCTCGTGATTGCGCGGGCGCTGCTTCGGAGCGACAGTGCGGTGTATATCTTTGATGAGGCCGCATCGAATATTGATGTCGAGAGTGAAGAGCTGATCATGAATGTGATTCATGAACTCGCAAAGACGAAAACGGTATTGCTGATTTCCCACCGCCTTGCGAACGTCGTACAGTCAGATCAGATTTATTTCCTGAAAAACGGTACCATCTGCGAGCGTGGAACGCATGCGGAACTGATGGAACAGAACGGCGCATACCGTCATCTGTACGACAGCCAGATGGTACTGGAAAACTATGGAAAGGAGGGGAATGCATGATGAACGAGAAGAAAAATACAGCAAAACGCAGAAGCGCCCTCCGGATTATGGGAAGCCTGATCGGGCTGGTGAAGCCATTGCTTCATATTATGATGGCGGCAATTATTCTTGGAACAATGGGATATTTATGTGCGATCTTCCTGACGATTCTGGCAGGACAGGTCATCGTGCACGGCTTACTGACGGGCGCGGCAGGGGCGAGCCTTTCGGTGCAAAACATGTGGCTTGTACATACCCCGGTAAAAACGATACTCACGGTGATGATCGTGATCGCGGTGCTGCGCGGCATTCTGCATTATGCGGAGCAGTACTGCAACCACTTTATTGCTTTTAAACTGCTGGCGATCATCCGCCATAAAGTGTTTGCAGCTTTGCGGAAGCTCTGTCCGGCGAAGCTGGAAGGACGGGACAAGGGAAATCTGATTTCGATTATCACAACAGATATTGAGCTGCTGGAAGTGTTCTATGCCCATACGATTTCCCCGATTGCGATTGCAGCATTAACTTCTCTGATTATGGTATGCTTCATTGGAAGATACCATGTTCTGGCAGGGCTGCTTGCACTTGCGGCGTATCTGACGGTCGGCGTTGTGACCCCGATGTGGAACGGAAAGCGCGGAAGCCAGAAAGGAATGGAGTTCCGGACCGGCTTTGGCGAGCTGAACAGTTTCGTGCTGGATTCCCTGCGCGGCCTTGATGAGACGATCCAGTACGGACAGGGCGAAAAGCGGAAAGAGCAGATGTCGGAGCGGTCAAAAGAACTGGCTTCTGTGCAGGAAAACTTAAGCCGCATGGAAGGCTCCCAGCGGTCGGTCACCAACATGGTGATTCTTCTGGCATCGTTCGGCATGCTGGCGCTGACGATTTATCTCTACACGAAAGGTGAGATTGGATTTGAGGGAGTCCTGACCTGCACAATCGCGATGATGGGGTCCTTCGGCCCGGTCGTGGCGCTGTCCAGCCTGTCGAATAACCTGAATCAGACGCTGGCAAGCGGCGAGCGCGTGCTTTCCCTTCTCGAGGAAGCGCCGCTGGTGGAAGAAATTCCGGGAGATGTAGCATCGGATGATCATGCATTTGCGGGAGCTGAGGCACAGGATGTAACGTTTGCATACGAGGACGAGATCATTCTGGATCAGTATTCGCTGAAACTGGAACCGGGAAAAATCACCGGTATCCACGGCGCGAGCGGTTCCGGAAAATCGACGATCTTAAAACTTCTGATGCGCTTCTGGGATGTCCAGACGGGGCGCGTTTCCGTGGACGGAGCCGATGTCCGCAAAATCCCGACAAAGCATCTGCGCGATATGGAAAGCTACGTGACGCAGGAGACACACCTGTTCCACGATTCAATTGCGAACAACATCGCCATTGCAAAGTCCGGCGCGGCGCGGGAAGAAATTATGGAGGCAGCGAAGAAGGCGTCCATCCATGATTTCATCATGACACTGCCAAACGGCTACGACACAGAAGTCGGAGAACTCGGCGATACCCTGTCCGGCGGAGAAAAACAGCGGATCGGCATTGCGCGGGCGTTTCTGCATGACGCATCCATGATCCTGCTGGACGAGCCGACATCGAATCTTGATTCCTTAAATGAAGGAATTATTCTGAAATCCCTGAAAGAATCTGCAGAAGAGAAAACCATTGTGCTCGTATCGCACAGAGTGTCCACGATGAACGTCGCGGATGTGGTATATGAAATGGAAAATGGCCGGATTTCCTGATTTTACAGCACTTGACAGAGAAAAGACGATGTGCTACACTAACAGTCGTTAAAGAAAAGACAATTAAATATCGATGTGTAAGGTGTCGGACATACGTGTCCGGTGAAAAGGGAAGCAGGTGTGAATCCTGCACGAACTCGTCACCGTATTTTGCAAGCAGAGGAATGATCCACTGGGAAACCGGGAAGGAGACCGATGCGCTGGAGTCAAATCCTGAAGCAATGAGCCGGGAGACCTGCCTTTCGCAGTACAGGAACGTTACGTTCGTGCCACGAGGAACTGGCAGTACAAAACAGGAAAGCGGACATTTGCCCCACAGCGGGTGAAATGGTTTTCTTTGTGATGAAAATACTGGAAGCCCCTCGTTGAAAAACGAAAGGGCTTCTTTCTGTTTACGCGGGCAACGAGCCAAAGTCCGTGCTTGCACGAGACCTTAGCGACTGCCGCGATAACTTGAGAAACTCGCGGAGCGTGTTTCTCATAGTTTGAAATGTAAAACGTCCCCGATATTGGTTGTTGCAAAGATACCAGCAAATGGGAGGAAAACAAAAATGAAAAAGAAACTTGTAGTCGCTTTAATTTCAGCAGCTATGGTAACATCTATGCTCGGCGCATGCGGAAGCAGCAACACATCCAGCAGCAGCGCAGGCAGCACAGCAACAAGCAGCGTAAGTGCATCTTCCGCATCTGAGAAAGACACCACAGCAGCAAGCAGCAGCGTAAGCGCATCTTCTGCATCTGAAGAGGTATCCGCAGACGCAGACCAGGAGGCAGCAGATAAAGTGGCAGATCTGATTGATGCAATCTATGTACAGGAAAGAAATGAGAACACCGATGAGCAGTGTGCAGCAGCAAAAGAGGCATGGGATGCCCTGACCGACGCACAGAAAGAACTCGTAGAAGGCGAGAACGCAGATCCGGATTACTTCGGAAGAGATACTGGAGATGCTTCCAAGGATGATCCGTTAAACGGAGACGAAATCGGCGAGAACGAGCTTCTGGTTGTAAGCTTTGGTACTTCCTTCAACGACAGCCGTGCTGAGGATATCGGAGGAATCGAGAAAGCTCTGCAGACCGCATATCCGGACTGGTCCGTAAGACGTGCATTCACCGCACAGATCATCATCAACCATGTACAGGCCCGTGATGACGAGAAGATCGACAACATGGATCAGGCACTCGAGAGAGCCGTAAACAATGGTGTTAAGAATCTGATCATACAGCCGACTCATCTGATGCACGGTGCTGAGTACGATGAGCTGAAAGAAGCTGTTGATAACTACAAAGATAAATTCGAGTCCGTAACGATCGCAGAGCCGCTGCTTGGCGAGGTTGGAGACGACGCTACTGTTATCAACGATGACAAAAAGGCAGTTGCAGAAGCAATCACTGCACAGGCAGTAGAGAGCTCTTCCTATGACAGCCTGGATGCAGCAGAAGCAGACGGCACTGCATTCGTATTCATGGGACATGGTACTTCCCACACTGCAAAAATAAGCTACAGCCAGATGCAGACACAGATGAATGAGCTTGGATACAAGAATGTCTTCATCGGAACGGTTGAGGGTGAGCCGGAAGAGACTTCCTGTGAGAACGTGATCGAGGCAGTAAAAGCAGCTGGATACAAGAAAGTTGTTCTTCGCCCGCTGATGGTTGTTGCCGGTGACCATGCGAACAACGATATGGCAGGCGATGATGACGATTCCTGGAAGAGCCAGTTTGAGGCATCTGGTGCATTCGATGAGATCGACACTCAGATTGAAGGTCTTGGAAGAATCGACGCCATCGAGCAGCTGTATGTACAGCACACCCAGGCAGCTATGGACGGCAACGGCGTTCAGGACGATGCTGAATAATTAGGGGTTGTATTCTGTACATAAAATAGAGTAAAATAAGATCCGGCAGTACGGCTGAAGAGACTCAGTGTGCTGCCGGATTTTAAAGGTTATATCAGGAGGAATTTTATTATGAGAAAAAAGTTAGCAGTTCTTTTTCTTGGAGCAGCACTGACCGTATCGATGCTCGGCGCATGCGGCGGAAATGATGCATCGTCATCATCTTCTTCTGCATCGGCAGTATCCACATCTTCCGTATCGGCATCTTCCTCATCCGTACAGGACGAGTCCCAGACCGAGGCGGAGAGCAGCACATCGACATCCTCTTCCTCTGCTGAGAGCACTTCCGCAGAATCGACAGCGGACGAGAACGGCGAGGCAGAGCTGGCAGACGGTGTTTATACAGCAGAGTTTAAGACAGACAGCAATATGTTCCATGTCAACGAGGCAAAGGATGGAAAAGGTGTTCTGACTGTAAAAGACGGTAAAATGACGATTCATGTGAGCCTGGCATCTACTCATATTGTTAATCTGTTTGTAGGAATTGCAGCAGAGGCACAGGAAGATGGAGCAGAACTTCTGGAGCCGACCACAGACGAGGTAACGTATTCCGATGGTACAACAGAGGAAGTATACGGCTTCGATATCCCAGTACCGGCCATCGACGAGGACTTTCAGGTTGCGCTGATCGGAACAAAAGGAAAATGGTATGATCACGTAGTAAGTGTTACCAATCCGGTACCGCAGGAGTAATCTTAAGGGAAAAGAAAAAAGATATCCACAAAAGGCGGACTTCTTTGCACCCTCTATCCACAGAAATTGTGGAAAGTAAGGGAAAAAGAGGTCCGCCTTTGTGGATATCTTATTTTTTATTATCCTATTTATTTTTCCGGAAACATTCTGCGGAACAGAAAACGAATGAATGGTCCGCAGTACATGAGCTGCCAGAAGAAAGCAACCGGGAAGTTTAAGAAGGTGGTCTGGAACCAGACAGCGATAAATTCCTTTCCGGCATTTTTAAACAGAAGCGTTGCAATAAAACTCATAATCGGGCACATAATGATAATAATCATAATGGAAATGGCCAGTGTGATCACGATCGGACGGTCCTGCGGTGTTACCATGCAAAAGGCCAGTTTGTGAGCCAGATTGTCCACGAGGAAAAATTCGAGGATAAAAGCGGCCGGCCACATGATCATCATTTCGTGGAAGGCCATCAGAAAGACCTGATTCGTCATTCCGCCGATGTTCATGGAAATGTTATAACAGATCATGGCGTAGACCATCAGAAAGGACATCATGAGGGTGAATACAACGTTTTGAAATTTTGTTTTTGGCATCGATTGTTCTCCTTTTCTTTGCGTTTTTTGAAAAATGGGCGCAAAAAAGACACATGTGTTGTTCGTTAACCAAGCAATGCACTTGTGCCGTTTCCAATCTGATACCAATCTTTTCTGCAATTTGTAATTTTGAACCGTTGATTATTATACATGCCCGGGCGGCGTTTGGCAAGAGAAAATTAAAAATTTTTCAAAAAGACAGATAAATAAGAAAATTTGACAGCACGGGTGAACGAGGTGGGAAAAGAATGGATTGCGGAATGGGAGCAGGGTTGTTACAATAGAAGAACAGACGAAAATCAGGATAAAAAGGAAAGTAATACTATGTCAGAGATCAGAAAAATCGAAAACTTTGCGGCGCCGGAACTCGACGTGTATGCGCGCCTTTCGGAACCGCAGTTATTACACTATTATGAGCCGCAGCCAGGCCTCTTTCTCGCAGAGAGTCCGCGTGTCATCGAGCGCGCACTGGATGCCGGTTATGAACCGGTTTCATTCCTTGCCGGAAGCGCAGAGCTTGCCGCAAACGGAGCACTCTTTGCGCGTTACCCGGACGCGCCGGTCTATACGGCGGAGACAAAAGTGCTGGAACAGCTGACAGGCTTTGCCCTCACGCGCGGCATGCTCTGCGCGATGCACCGCCGTCCGCTTTCCACAATGGAGGAAATCTGCCGGAACGCCCGCCGCGTGGCGATTCTGGAAAATGTCGTGAACCCGACGAATGTCGGCGCAATTTTCCGTTCCGCCGCCGCACTTGGCATCGATGCCGTGCTTCTTACATCCGGCTGCAGCAATCCGCTGTACCGCCGTGCCATCCGCGTGAGCATGGGAAATGTCTTTCAGGTCCCGTGGACCGTGCTGCCAGGCGGCAGTTACTGGCCGGAGCAGGGAATTGCTGCACTGCAGGAACTTGGATTTTATACCGTTGCGATGGCATTAAAAGAAGACTCCGTTCCGATGGATGATCCGTCGTTAAAAACGCATGAAAAGCTCGCCATTCTGCTCGGAACCGAGGGTGACGGACTGGCAAGTGATACGATCGCTGAAACAGATGCAACCGTGCTGATTCCGATGACACACGGTGTGGATTCACTGAACGTCGCTGCGGCGAGCGCTGTCGCATTCTGGGAGCTGGCGGGAAGAAGATAAAGATGTTCCGTTGGTACCGGAGATGAATTATGCAGAAGCATTGAGCTGGAAAAAGGAGGAAAACGAATGAAATAGGAAATTACTGGTATTTTGGCAGATACAGTAGTAATATATCATATGGAAATACTTGCTGCAACGACGAAAACACAGCAGAAATAAGAGCGAAAGAGGGAAAGAAAAAATGTCAAAATGGTTAGATAACGCAGTATTTTATGAGATTTACCCGCAGTCCTTCAACGACACCAACGCCGACGGAATCGGAGATTTCCAGGGTATCATTGAAAAATTAGACTACATCAGGGAGCTGGGCTGCAACGCCATCTGGATCAACCCGTGCTTCCTGTCCCCATTCGGTGATGCAGGATACGATGTCGCAGATTACTGCCGCGTTGCACTGCGCTACGGAACGAATGAGGATCTGAAGAGAGTTTTCGAAGAGGCACACAAACGTGACATGCACGTCCTGCTCGACCTGGTTCCGGGCCACACATCCGTTGAGCATCCATGGTTCAAAGAATCCATGAAAGCTGACCGCAATGAATTTACAGACCGCTACGTATGGACCAATAACGTATGGGAAGCACCGGAAGGAATGGGAAGCCTGCGCGGCATTTCCGAGCGTGACGGCGCCTGCGCCATCAACTTCTTCTCCAACCAGCCGGCCCTGAACTACGGCTTTTATCAGCCGGACCCGGAAAAACCGTGGCAGCAGTCCTTTGACGATGAGGGACCGCAGGCAACGCTGGCAGCGATGGAAGATGTCATGAGATTCTGGCTGAACATGGGCTGCGACGGCTTCCGTGTCGATATGGCGGGCTCCCTGGTAAAGAACGATCAGGAAGGCAAAGGAACCATCCGCCTGTGGCAGCAGGTACGGAAATTCCTCGACGCCGAGTTCCCGGATGCAGCCATGGTATCCGAGTGGGGCGAGCCGGACAAATCCTTACAGGGCGGCTTCCACATGGACTTCCTGCTTCACTTTGGACCGTCCCATTACAACGATCTGTTCCGCTGCGACGAGCCGTTCTTCTCCAAACGCGGAAAAGGAGATATCTCTGAGTTTGTAGAGACCTACAAAACCAACTACAATAAGACCGCACAGAAAGGCCTGATCTGCATCCCGTCCGGAAACCATGATATGGACCGTCTGGCACGCCGTCTGCAGGGGGATGAGCTGAAAATTGCTTTCGCTTTCCTTCTTTCCATGCCAGGTGCGCCGTTCATCTACTACGGTGATGAAATCGGTATGCGCTACGTCGAAGGCCTGAAATCCGTTGAGGGCGGCTACAACCGCACCGGTTCCCGTTCTCCAATGCAGTGGGATGACAGCACCAACGCAGGATTCTCCAGCGCACCGGCCAGCGACCTCTACATCACCATGGACCCGGGCAAGGACCGTCCGACCGCCAAAGCACAGATGGCCGATCCGGATTCCCTGTACCACGAAGTTAAAAAACTCATCCAGATCCGCCAGAGCAGCAAAGCACTCTTAAGCCGCGGAACCATCGAGTTCGTTTATGCAGAGAAAAACCAGTATCCGCTGGCATACGTCCGTGAGGCTGAGGGTGAAAAAGTCCTCGTCATCATCAACCCATCCGACAAAGAGCAGTCCTTCCCGTACAGTGCAGAGCTGAAGGATGTCCTCTACACGATCGGAGGAAAAGCAGAATCCAAAGACGGAACCATCACCATCCCGGCACAGTCCGCAGGATTCTATCATATCTGATCGAAATTAAAAATGACAGGGAGATCCAATCGAATTTTTTCGGAGGATCTCCCTGTTTTTAGATATGATACACTCTCAGCTCATGCAATGCCCTGGTCGCTGCAATATACTGCGCCTGCATCATCATCTCCCGTTTCTCGTCCTTCGGGAAAATCGAGAACACCTGATCAAACTCCAGCCCTTTCGCCAGATAAAATGTGGTAACCGTCAGTCCTTTCTTAAAACTGGAGCTGTCACGGTTCAGCCAGGAAAGCCGCTTCTCACAGTCAAAATCTTTTTCCGCCAGAATCTCCCGCAAAATCAAATAAGCCCGTTCCGCCGTCTTCTCATCCGGTACAATCACCGCCGCCGTCTCATACGTTTTCTCCTCTGGAAACAGCGTATCCACTGCCTTCCGCAGAGCCGCCTCAAGATCCGTGACATCCCGTTCCAACACCGGCATTCCGTGCCGTTCAAACAGCTCCAGATCCGTCACGCCAATGAGATTTGCCGCATACGACGCAATTTCCACCGTATTCCGGTAACTTTTCCGCATCTCAATCCGCCGCAGATCCTTCCCGAAAATCCCCGGTAAAAACTGCAGTACATCCTGCTGCTGATCCGCCATCGTCTGCGCCCGGTCGCCGAGAATCGTCATCTTACAGGAAAACATCCGCCGGATCATCAGATACTGGAGCCGCGAATAATCCTGCATTTCATCAATCACCAGATGCTTAATATTCGACCGCTCCGCCTGCCGCGACAGCCGGTACTTCAGATACAGAACCGGATACACATCCTCATACCGCAGTTTCCGCTTCTCCAACGGCCGCCGCGGCAGCATCTGATATCCCTCTTTCTTCAGAAAACGATTGTAGAGAACATAAAAATCCATCGTCTCATACATCTTCCGGAATTTTTCGATGAGCGGAATCCGCTCCTCCTCCGGCAGATCCCGGTTCAGCAGCGTCTCGATCTCGTCAATAAACGTCTCCGCCACCGCATCCATCCGCGAGAGCAGCGGAATATCCGCAAACTTGTCATAAAACAGCGTAATAATCTCCGATTCTGACTTCACAAACGACTTATATGAAACGTCTGAGAAATTCATCAGCTCGTCCTCAAGCTCCAGCGCAAATCCCTCCATCTGGTCCACAAACGCCTGCGACTGTTTTAAAGCAAACCGTTCGGCGGCTTTTGGATCCCGCATCTCCCGCTCAATCTGATCACAGCGGTCCTCACAGTCCGCCGCCGTGTCCTGTAATTTGCGGTAAGCAAAGAGATCAAAACTCATCTCCTGAATATTCTCCTCACCGAGCTCCGGCAGAATATGTGAAATATAATCCGAAAATACTCCGTTCGGCGATAAAATCAGAATATTCGAAGACTTCAGATTCTGTCTGTCATGATACAAAAGGTAGGCAATCCGATGCAGCGCCACCGATGTCTTGCCGCTTCCCGCCGCTCCCTGAATTACCAGAATCCGGTCCTTCGTATTGCGGATGATCGCATTCTGTTCCTTCTGAATTGTGCGGATAATATTCTTCAGTTGTACCTCGCCGTTGCTGCCAAGCTCCGCCTTTAAAATATCATCATCAATTTTCACATCACTCTCAAATCCGTAAATCATCTTTCCATCCCGGATCTTATACTGCCACTTGGAACAGATTTCCCCTGTCATCTTGCCGCCCGGCGCCAGATAGGAAGCCGGCCCGCGGTCAAAATCGTAGAAAAGACCGCTGACCGGGCTTCTCCAGTCGTAAATCAGCGGCAGCTCGCCCGGCCGCTCCGCAAAATTGCCGATGCCGATATAGAAAATTTCCGGCTCATCATCCCCGTCATAGCAGAAATCCACACGCCCGAAGAACGGAGAATCCAGCATTTTCCGGAAGCGGCTCCGCAGAAGAAGCTGCTCCTGATTCGCATTCACCTGATGCAGCAGCGCCTGCTGATTGTCGTAATCCTCATATCCGTACTGGTCCATCTCGGTATAGTTCTGCCAGTAATAATCGTGCATATTTTCAATTTCTTTCTGTCCGTCCAGCAGAGACTGACTGATCTCGGCAAGACGCGCCTGCAGCTTTTCCAGCACAAAAGAAAGATATTCCTGTCCGTTTTTCTGGTCTGTCATAAAAGGAAACCTCCTCTTAAAAATATAATGTCGAGTGCCGGAAAACCCGGCTGATCTTATCAGTATAGCAGACAGGCACGTTTCCTGCAATTCAAACATAAAATAAAGAAAAATCCCCTTTGAGGTGCCGCTTTTCTTGGAACCCTTTTTAAAACCACTGTCTGCACAGGAAGAAAAAAGCTGTCTGGATGCGTATCAGAGGGGCGATACAAAAGCCAGAGACATTCTGGTCGAGCGGAATCTGCGCCTGGTCGCGCACGTTGTGAAAAAGTATCAGGGCCTGCCCGATGATCTCGACGATCTGATTTCCATTGGAACGATCGGCCTCATCAAGGCGGTGATGACATATGATTCGAAAAAAGGAAACCGGCTGGCCGCATACGCCGCCCGCTGTATTGATAATGAGCTGCTGATGTATCTTCGGAGCAAAAAGAAAACGGCACGGGAGATTTCCCTCTACGAGCCGATCGGAACCGACAAGGAGGGAAATGAGATCCATCTGCTCGACATTGTGGAGAGCGGCGGGGAGGATATCGCGGAACAGTACAACCGGAAAGAGGACGCGGTGCGGCTGTACTGTTATCTGGATTCGGAATTAAAAGAGCAGGAAAAACAGGTGCTTCTTCTCCGGTACGGCCTTGGCGGAAAAGCAGAATACACACAGAAACAGGTCGCTGCCCGGCTCGGCATCAGCCGTTCGTACGTGTCGCGGATCGAGAAAAATGCGATCGAAAAACTGCGTCTGCGGTTTGCCGCTTCGTAAATGCTTGACATTTCAAACGGACTGCTTCTATAATAAAGGGTAAGGAAATCAGGTGCAGAAAAAGGTTTCCTTATCCTTACTTTTTCGAACAAGTATTAAAAATAATATCTTCCCGGTGTTTCGCCGGACATTTTCCAGAAATTAAAAATAAATAGGAACTATTGCGACCTGCTACAGAAAAGGAGGTTTTCTTTGTATTGCAGTGTATTATCAGCCACTGTATCGGGCATGGAGATGATTCCGGTGCAGGTGGAGGCGGATGTCAGTGACGGCATGCCGCAGTTTACGATGGTCGGCTACGTGAGTGCCCAGGTAAAGGAGGCGCAGGACCGCGTGCGGACAGCCCTCAAAAACATGGGAATTTCCCTGCCGCCGAAACGAATTACGATTAATTTATCCCCGGCGGACGTCCGAAAAGAAGGATCGCGTTTCGATCTTCCGATTGCAGCGGGCGTTCTGATGACGCTCGGCCGGATTCCGCCCGGGTCACTCCGGAAAACGATGGTGCTCGGCGAACTCGGCCTTGACGGCCATGTGCAGGAGATCAGCGGTGTATTTCCGGCAGCGGCGAAGGCGCGGGAGCTTGGATGCACAACGCTTCTTGTTCCGGCCGGAAATGCCGTGGAAGGGGGTCTGGTCGGCGGGCTTCACGTCGTTGGAATCCAGAATTTGCAGGAGCTTTTGAACTACTGCTGTGAAGGGAAAATGCCGTCGCTTCCGTCTATAGAAAATCAAAAGAAGGAGGACGGAAAACAGCCGGACTTTTCCGAGGTGCAGGGGCAGACAGCCGCGCGGCGGGCGGCGCTCATCGCGGCGGCCGGATTTCACAATCTGCTGATGCTGGGACCGCCGGGCAGCGGAAAATCCATGATCGCAAGGCGGATTCCGACGATCATGCCTCCGATGTCTGAGGAGGAGCAGATGGAAGTAACGCGGATCTACAGCATCGCCGGAATGCTTGCCAAAGGAGAGGGTGTCCGCCGGGAGCGGCCCTTCCGTGCTCCGCATCACACGATGTCGCCGCAGGCTCTTGCAGGCGGCGGAAAACAGCCGTCCCCGGGCGAAATTACGCTGGCGCACCGCGGCGTTCTCTTCCTTGATGAACTCCCGGAGATGACGCGCACAACCATCGAGATCCTGCGCCAGCCGCTCGAGGAGCACCGGATTGTGATTTCCCGTGTCAGCGGAAACTATGTGTTCCCGGCGTCATTTCTGATGGTGGCGGCAATGAATCCCTGCCCCTGCGGCTTTTACCCCGACTTATCGCGCTGTACCTGTGCACCCGGCGACATCAGCCGGTATCTCTCTAGAGTCAGCCAGCCGTTCCTCGACCGCATGGATCTCTGCGTGCAGGTGGAAGCACTTTCCTACGAGGATCTGCACGGCGAGGAGCGGTGCGAATCCTCGGCCAAGATGCGGGAAAAAGCGACGGCAGCGGCGGAAATCCAGGCGGCGCGCTACCGGCAGGAGTCGATTCATTTCAACAGCGAACTGAAAGCAGGCCAGATCGAGAAATACTGTATCCTGGAAAAGGCAGCGGAAGAGCTTTTAGAGGATGCCTTCCGCCGCCTGCGCCTCAGCGCGCGTTCCTACCACGGGATTATCCGCACCGCGCGGACAATTGCGGATCTGGACGGGGCGGTCAAAATCGGCGTTCCGCATATCAGCGAGGCGATCTGCTTTCGGAGCGCCGACAAAAGTATATGGAGGATCTGACGTATGGCGATGGAAATCTTTACAGTCGGCCGCGGGCAGGAGGGCTATCCGGAGCGGCTTATGCCGTTCGCGGACATGCCGTCCCGCCTTTTCGTGCGGGGCGCGCTGCCGGCGGATGAGCAGAAAACAGCGGCGATTGTGGGCGCGCGGATGTGTACGGCGTACGGAAAGAGCCAGGCGGCCTTTTTCGCGCAGGTGCTGGCGGCAAACGGCGTGGCGGTGATCAGCGGACTGGCGTGCGGAATCGACGCGGCGGCGCACGAGGGGGCACTGCGCGGAAAGGGAAAGACGTTTGC
Organism: Fusicatenibacter sp.; assembly: GCF_977045365.1. Lineage (NCBI taxonomy): Bacteria > Bacillati > Bacillota > Clostridia > Lachnospirales > Lachnospiraceae > Fusicatenibacter > Fusicatenibacter sp. The sequence goes on along the minus strand of NZ_CDRRUH010000002.1, from coordinate 105,409 downwards.
CGTGCTTGGCTGCGGCGTGGATATCTGCTATCCGAAACAGAATTACCCGCTGATGCGGCGGATGCTGGAAAACGGAGGCGGTGTTTTAAGCGAATTTCCGCCGGGCGCAGAGCCGCTTCCGTGGCATTTCCCGATCCGCAACCGCGTGATCAGTGCGCTGGCAGATGTCGTTCTGGTAATTGAGGCAAAAGAGAAGAGCGGCTCGCTCATTACGGCGGACTACGCGCTGGAGCAGGGAAAAACGGTATTTGCCCTGCCCGGACGGACAACGGATGCGACAAGCCGCGGCTGCAACCGCCTGATCGCGCAGGGAGCGGAAATTGCGATTTCACCCGAAACGATTCTCGAGGAGCTGGGCGTGAAAAAGGCCGGGACAAAAAGAGCCGCACCGCGTCCGCGCTATGGAAAAGAGGCGGAAATGGTTCTGAAAACACTCGCGGCAGAACCGCAGAATCTTGCACAGCTTGCCGGCAGCACCGGAATCCCGCTGCAGGAGCTGACCGGCATTCTGCTGGCACTCGAAATTGACGGTGTTATTGCGGAAAATCCGCCGGGCGTGTACATGGCGTTATCGTAAAAGAGACGAGGAAAAGAAAGGTTTTGTGATATTCTGCCCGGTGCACAATTATAATAGAAGAAAAAGAAAAAAGGGGGCTCTTCTGCGCCGCGTGCATGTCTGAAAAAGGAAAAAGAAAAGAAAAAAATCAGGAAAAAATCGTTAAAAAATAGAAAAAATCCTGTTATTTTGTCGGGAAACCTCGAAAAATGGTACATTTTAAAAATGGAAAACACTTGCAAGAAAAAACTTTTTGGTGTATAGTCAGTGGAAGTTACGGCTAATTTGGAAATTTGTAATGATGCAGAACTATGCGATATGAAAAACGCAATATAGATCTGGACAGTTATAAAAATATGTATTCAGGAGGCATCAGAGGTGGCAAAATATCTTGTAATAGTGGAATCACCGGCAAAAGTCAAGACGGTGAAAAAGTATCTCGGGGCGAATTACGAAGTTGCAGCATCCATGGGCCATGTGCGCGATCTGCCGAAAAGCCGGCTTGGAATTGATGTAGAACATGACTTTGAACCAAAATATATCACCATCCGCGGAAAAGGAGAGCTTCTGGCATCTCTTCGAAAAGCCGCAAAAAAAGCAGATAAAGTTTATCTCGCAACTGACCCTGACCGCGAGGGAGAGGCCATTTCCTGGCATCTGTCGATCGCGCTGAATCTCGATGAGAGCAAGATGCGCCGCATCACCTTCAACGAGATCACAAAATCAGCAGTCAAAGCGTCGATCAAACAGGCGCGCGACATTGATATGAACCTGGTGGACGAGCAGCAGGCGCGCCGCTGCCTCGACCGTATGGTAGGTTATGAAATCAGCCCATTGTTATGGAAGAAAATCAAACGCGGACTTTCCGCCGGCCGTGTGCAGTCCGTTGCACTGCGCATCATCGGCGACCGCGAGGATGAGATCAATGCGTTTATTCCGAAAGAATACTGGACACTGGAAGCAGATCTGAAAATTCCGGGCGAGAAGAAACCGCTCGTCGCAAAATTCCACGGCAAGGGCAGCGAAAAGATGGCGATCGAGACGAAAAAGCAGCTCGATGAAATCTTAAAGGGACTGGAAAATGAGACCTTTACCGTATCCGAAGTGAAAAAAGGAGAGCGTTCCAAGAAAGCGCCGCTTCCGTTCACCACGAGTACCCTGCAGCAGGAAGCATCGAAGGTGCTGAACTTCTCCACGCAGAAGACGATGCGTCTGGCACAGCAGCTCTACGAGGGCGTGGAAGTAAAAGGAAAGGGAACGATCGCTCTGATTTCCTATCTGCGTACCGATTCCACGCGAATCAGCGAGGAGGCCGATGCGGCAGCACGTTCCTTTATCCAGGAGCAGTACGGCACAAAATATACCGCAAGCGGGGACACGACGGAGAATAAAAACCGCAAGGCACAGGATGCGCACGAGGCCATCCGCCCGACCGATGTGACGAATACACCGGTAATGGTAAAAGAATCCCTGCCAAGAGATCTGTTCCGCCTGTATCAGCTGATCTGGAAACGCTTTGTGGCAAGCCGCATGCAGCCGGCCGTCTATGAGACAATTTCCGCACGGATCAATGCAGGAGGGTATCTCTTTACAGCAGCTTCCTCCCGTCTGGCATTTGATGGTTTCATGTCCGTTTACACCGATCCGGATGAGGAAAAGAAAGAGAACAACGCCGCCGTCCGGAGCCTGGAGGCAGGAACGGAACTGGCACTGGAAAAGATGGATCCGCAGCAGCACTTCACACAGCCGCCGGCACACTACACCGAGGCTTCCCTTGTCAAAACACTCGAGGAACTCGGCATCGGCCGTCCAAGTACGTACGCGCCGACCATCACAACGATCATCAACCGCCGCTACGTGGCAAAGGAGAACAAGAACCTCTATATGACAGAGCTCGGCGAGGTGGTCAACAACATGATGAAAGAGGCATTCCCGAGCATCGTGGATGTCAACTTTACGGCAACGATGGAAGCTCTGCTCGACAAGGTCGGAGATGGAAGTGTTCCGTGGAAGACAGTAGTCGAGAACTTCTGGCCGGATCTCTATGAGGCGGTCACAGAGGCAGAAAAGAACCTCGAAGAAGTTAAGGTAGAGGATGAGGTGACGGATGTCATCTGCGAGAACTGCGGCCGCAACATGGTCGTGAAATACGGCCCGCACGGAAAATTCCTCGCCTGCCCGGGATTCCCGGACTGCAAGAACACGAAGCCGTATCTGGAAAAGATCGGTGTTCCGTGTCCGAAGTGCGGAAAAGAAGTGATCCTGCGCAAGACGAAAAAAGGCCGGAAATATTATGGATGCGAAAACAATCCGGAATGCGATTTCATGTCCTGGCAGAAACCGTCTGCCAGGAAATGCCCGCAGTGCGGCGGCTATATGCTGGAAAAAGGCAATAAGCTGGTCTGCGCGGACGAGCAGTGCGGCTATGTAGAAGCACGCGAAAAGAAAGACGAAGACTGAGAATGACAAAGCGGTCTGTACTGGTGAAAAACTGGTGCAGGCCGTTTTTTTGCTTATTGCGGCGGAAAAACAGGAAGATCCGAAAAAATTTAGCATGAATTTTTATAAAATTTATAGTTTTCTGAAAAATATATTGATTTCCGGAAAACTACATGATAGAATGAGCTTAGTTTTAAGGGTTGTCTGAAAAAGGCATCAGTGTGCATTTTTTTCGGCGGATAAGCCAAAAAAATGCAGAAAATAAAGAAAGGAGAAGAACATGAGCGTACAACTGCTGGATAAAACCAGAAAAATCAACAAACTGCTTCATAACAATCACTCAACGAAGGTCGTGTTCAACGATATCTGTGAAGTCCTGATGGAAACGTTAAGTTCCAACATCCTGGTGATCAGTAAAAAAGGAAAAGTGCTGGGCATCAGCCTTTGCCCGGGCGTGGAAGAAATTACGGAGCTGATCGAGGATAAGGTGGGCGGTTATGTCGATGCCGCATTAAACGAGCGTCTCCTCGGCGTACTCTCCACAAAAGAGAACGTCAATTTACAGACCCTCGGCTTTGAGCGGTCTGGTGTAGAGCGCTACACCGCAATTATCTGCCCGATCGAGATCGCCGGAGAACGCCTTGGTACCGTATTTATGTACCGCTGCACCCCGCAGTACGATATCGACGATATCATCGTCAGTGAGTACGGCACAACCGTTGTCGGACTGGAAATGATGCGTTCCGTCAACGAGGAAAATGTGGAGGAAAACCGCAAGGTTCAGGTAGTTAAATCCGCATTCAACACGCTGTCCTTCTCCGAACTGGAAGCCATCATCCATATCTTTGATGAACTGAACGGGGATGAGGGCATTCTGGTTGCAAGCAAAATTGCAGACCGCGTCGGCATCACAAGATCCGTCATCGTAAATGCCCTCCGCAAATTCGAGAGCGCAGGCGTCATCGAGTCCCGTTCCAGCGGTATGAAGGGAACGTATATCAAGGTATTAAATGATTATATCTTTGATGAACTCGACGAGATCAAAGCAAGAAAGAACCTGAAAGGAAAGGGCGATGCCCATCCGGATGAGGCGAAAAAATAAAAAAGCGAAAGCCAGAAAAGAAACGGAGCCGTGAAAAGATGGCGCCGTTTCTTTTTGTGCAAAAAAACATTCGGGGAGCGGAAGAAAATGGCATCATTCCCGTTTTTAGGAATAAACTATAATTAGATGTTACAATTCCCAGGTTCCCTGTGAATTGTAACATTCGCAGCCCTCATTAATTTATAAAGAGAGTATAAAATATGAAAAAGTTGCCAAAATAAGAAAAAACGAGAAAATAAGAGAAATTAAGAGTTATCATGAGAGAAAAAAAGAGAATTGCAAAATTCATGCGTTTGCGAAATGAGGTGGAAAACACTATAGTAAGAACCATCAAGTAGCACTCGAATGAACTGAGTGCTAATAAATAAAACTGAATGAAATCTTGAAGGAGGAAACATAAATGAAGTTAGTACCTTTAGGTGACAGAGTTGTATTAAAAGAGTTAAAAGCAGAGGAAACCACAAAATCCGGTATCGTACTTCCGGGACAGGCACAGGAGAAACCGCAGCAGGCTGAGGTTATCGCAGTAGGACCTGGAAAAGTAGAAGACGGCAAAGAAGTAAAAATGGAAGTTGCAGTCGGAGATCAGGTAATCTATTCCAAATATGCAGGAACCAACGTCAAACTGGAAGACGAAGAGTACATCATCGTAAAACAGGATGACATTCTGGCAGTTGTAAAATAAAGAATAATCAAGTAAAAATCAGGAGGCATGACAATCATGGCAAAAGAGATTAAATATGGAGCAGAGGCAAGAAACGCTCTTCAGAATGGTGTAAACCAGCTTGCAGATACCGTACGTGTAACCCTTGGACCGAAAGGAAGAAACGTTGTTCTGGACAAACAGTACGGCGCTCCGCTCATCACAAACGATGGTGTTACCATTGCAAAAGAGATCGAGCTGGCAGACGGATTTGAAAACATGGGCGCACAGCTCATCAAAGAAGTTGCTGCAAAGACCAACGATGTAGCAGGTGATGGCACCACAACCGCAACCGTTCTGGCACAGGCTATGGTAAACGAAGGAATGAAAAACCTGGCAGCAGGTGCGAACCCGATCGTTCTCCGTAAGGGAATGAAGAAAGCAACCGATAAAGCTGTTCAGATCCTTGCAGAGATGAGCCAGCCGGTAGCAGGCAAAGAGCAGATTGCAAAAGTTGCAGCTGTTTCTTCCGGAAGCGAAGAAGTAGGCCAGATGGTAGCAGATGCTATGGAAAAGGTTTCCAAAGACGGCGTTATTACCATCGAGGAGTCCAAGACCATGCAGAACGAGCTGGAGCTGGTAGAAGGTATGCAGTTCGACCGTGGATATATTTCCGCATACATGTGCACTGATATGGAGAAAATGGAAGCCGTTCTCGACAATCCATATATCCTGATTACCGATAAGAAACTCTCCAACATTCAGGAAGTTCTTCCGCTGCTGGAGCAGATCGTACAGAGCGGCGCAAGACTGCTGATCATCGCTGAGGACGTAGAGGGCGAGGCTCTCCAGACACTTGTGATCAACAAACTGCGCGGAACCTTCAACGTAGTAGCTGTTAAAGCACCGGGCTACGGCGACAGAAGAAAAGCAATGCTCGAGGATATCGCAATCCTGACCGGCGGCCAGGTGATCTCCGAGGAAGTTGGTCTGGAATTAAAAGACGCTACTCTGGAAATGCTCGGACGTGCAAAATCCGTTAAAGTTCAGAAAGAGAACACCGTTATCGTTGACGGCGCAGGCGCAAAGGATGCCATCGCAGCAAGAATCGGCCAGATCAGATCCCAGATTGAGGAGACCACTTCTGAGTTTGATAAAGAGAAACTGCAGGAGAGACTGGCAAAAATGGCAGGCGGCGTAGCTGTTATCCGCGTAGGTGCAGCAACCGAGACTGAGATGAAAGAAGAAAAACTTCGTATGGAGGATGCTTTAAATGCAACGAGAGCAGCCGTAGAAGAGGGTATCATCGCAGGCGGCGGTTCCGCGTACATCCACGTTACCACACAGCTTGCAGAGCTGATTGACAGCCTGGACGGCGATGAGAAGATCGGTGCAAGAATCGTACAGAAAGCACTCGAGGCTCCTCTGTTCCACATCGTAACAAACGCAGGTCTGGAAGGCGCTGTTGTGATCAACAAAGTAAAAGAGTCCAAAGTAGGCGTTGGATTTGATGCATACAACGAAGAGTATGTAGACATGATCCAGGCTGGTATCCTTGATCCGGTTAAGGTTACCAGAAGCGCACTGCAGAACGCTACCAGCGTTTCCGCAACCCTGCTGACCACCGAGTCCGTAGTTTCCACCATCAAAGAGCCGGCTCCGGCTATGCCGGCAGGCGCAGACGGCGGAATGGGAATGATGTAATTCCAGGGACTGCAAAAAAAGTCTGGTGAAATAGAATAAAAAGAACCGGCTGGCAAAGACCGTTGCGGGAGATGTTTCTTCCGAAGTCCTGTCTTTGCCGGCCGGTTCTTTTTTTCTTCACATGGCTCTGAATCGTTAAAAATTTCAGAAAGTTTTCACTTTTTCGCCGGGCGGCGTATATGGACGCTTCCGGCCTTTTATGCTATACTGATCTGTAGGATGCTGGGGGAAATACAACAAAGGAGAAGAAACACACATGGCAAGTCGTTATGAATCCGACATGACAAGGAAGGAGAAGATGCAGCTCGAAAAAGAAAAGCTGTCAAAAATGAATTTCAAAGAAAAACTGGCCTACATCTGGGCATACTACAAGGCTGTCATTTTTGGCATCATCGCTGTCATCGCCATCATCGGCACGATCGCCAATATCCATGAAAATGCGAAGTATTACGACCTCGTAAGCATCGCTGTTGTGGATTACGCGGGACTGCAGGATGTAAGTCCGATCGAGGAGGACATAAAAGAAGCCCTCGGAACAGGAGACAAGTACGAAAAGGTAAGCATCGATACGAGCTACAGTTTCGGTGAAGACCTCTCTGGCGCAGATTACAACACGCTGATGAAGTTCACAGCCGTAATCGCCGCGCAGAGCATGGATGTGCTGATCTGTTCGCAGGCCGTGTACGACAACTACAGCAAGGACGACTATTTCCTGGATCTGTCCACGCTGTTTGACGAGGCGACGTGCGAAAAATACGGCATCCAGGCGGGAGATACCTGCCTCGATATTTCCAGGCTGAAGAAATACCAGGATATGGGCCTTACGTACTATGAGCCGTGTTACCTGACCGTTGTGGTCAACGCCAAGAACACGGACAATGCAGCAAAACTGATCGAATATCTTGAGGAGGATGGAGTAAATGAGTGATCTGTACACAGAAGTGCTGGTTAAAAAACAGCAGACAGGAAAAGACAAGGCGATCAAAGGAGTTCTGATCTTCTTTACCGTTCTTTTTGCAGCCGCAGGAATTATGATGAATCCGCTGATTCTGCTTCTTGCGCTGGTACTTGGAATCGTAGACTATATTTTTATCCCGAAGCTTTCGGTAGAATTTGAGTATCTGTACGTCAACGGCGAGCTCGACATCGACCGTATCTATTCGCAGTCAAGAAGAAAAAGAGCCGCAAGCTATGAGCTTTCCAACATGGAAATCCTGGCTCCGTACCAGTCCCATCAGCTTGATTCCTACAAAAACAACCAGAGTATCAAACGTTACAACTATTCCTCCGGAATCGAAGGACAGGGCCACAAACCGTATGCATTTGTGATCTCAAAGGACAACACAATGCAGATGGTGATCTTCGAACCGGATGAAGTGATGTTAAAAGATATCCGCAACCGCGCACCAAGAAAAGTATTTATGGATTGACAGCTTTTTTGTTTTGTGTTAAATTAGGTGATAAATCAAAAAGACTTAAGAAGAAAGGAAGATAAGAAAATGGGTACAATTATTGGTGATGGTATTACCTTCGATGATGTGCTTCTGGTTCCGCAGTATTCTGAAGTAACCCCAAACATGGTAGATCTGACTACGCATCTGACCAAGAAGATCAAACTGAACATCCCGATGATGAGCGCCGGCATGGATACGGTTACAGAACACCGTATGGCAATTGCCATGGCACGTCAGGGAGGAATCGGTATTATTCACAAGAATATGTCGATTGAGCAGCAGGCAGAAGAAGTAGACAAAGTAAAACGTTCTGAGAACGGTGTTATCACCGATCCGTTCTATCTGTCTCCGGAGCACACCCTGGAAGATGCCAATAATCTGATGGCAAAATTCCGTATTTCCGGTGTCCCGATTACCGAGAACGGAAAACTGGTTGGTATTATTACAAACCGTGATCTGAAGTTTGAAACTGATTTCACCAAGAAAATCAAAGAGTCCATGACCAGCGAAAACCTGATCACTGCAAAAGTAGGCGTTACGCTGGACGAGGCAAAAGCAATCCTTGCAAAATCCAGAAAAGAAAAACTTCCGATTGTCGATGACGATTTCAACCTCAAAGGTCTGATCACCATCAAAGATATCGAGAAAACCATCAAGTACCCATTGTCCGCCAAGGATGAGCAGGGACGTCTGCTCTGCGGTGCCGCAGTCGGCATCACGGCAAACGTGCTCGATCGTGTCGATGCGCTGGTAAAAGCACACGTAGACGTGATCGTCATCGACTCCGCTCACGGACATTCCGCAAATATCTTCAAAACACTTCGTCTCATCAAAGAGCATTATCCGGATCTGCAGGTAATCGCCGGAAACGTGGCAACCGCAGAGGCAACAAGAGACCTGATCGCAGCCGGAGCAGACGCTGTTAAAGTCGGTATCGGACCTGGTTCTATCTGTACGACCCGTGTCGTTGCAGGTATCGGTGTACCGCAGATCACAGCCGTTATGGACTGCTATGAAGAGGCAAAGAAGACAGGCACTCCGATCATCGCCGACGGCGGTATCAAGTACTCCGGAGACATGACAAAGGCTATCGCAGCCGGTGCTAATGTCTGCATGATGGGAAGCATCTTCGCAGGATGCGATGAGAGCCCGGGAGATTTCGAACTGTTCCAGGGAAGAAAATACAAAGTATACCGTGGAATGGGATCCATCGCAGCGATGGAGAACGGAAGCAAAGACCGTTACTTCCAGACCGGTGCCAAGAAACTGGTTCCGGAAGGCGTGGAAGGCCGTGTGGCATACAAAGGCCTCGTAGAGGACACTGTATTCCAGCTGATCGGCGGACTTCGTTCCGGTATGGGCTACTGCGGAGCGAAAGATGTTGAGACCTTAAAGGAGACCGGAAAATTCGTGAAGATTTCCGCAGCATCCTTAAAAGAGTCCCATCCGCATGATATCCACATCACCAAAGAGGCTCCGAACTACAGCGTGGATGATAAATAAGAATAAAAAGTCGCAAAAGGCAGAAGGGGGAAAGGGCAGAAACTTTTCAGCTTCTGCCTTTTCAAATGAGGGGGCGTTTATTTGCGGCGGGGAGAGAACATATGGCACAGAAGAGACGGGAAAAAATGACAAGAAAACAGAGGCAGCGCCAGCTTCACCGCAGAATGTTTCTGACGGGAGTTCTGGTGGTGCTGATCTGCGTCGGCATTTACAGCGGCATCTGCCGTGTGGCAAAAACGGCCCCGGCGATGAGCGATGCAGCGGCAGATGGCAGCGATACGAATACGGCAAGTGATATCACGGCTGTTGACTATTCCGGTTCTGATTATGAGGACAACGATATCACCGACTGGACCGGTGCTCCGCCGATTGATGTTGAGCTTCTGACGCCGAACAGCTGGTCCAGACCGCAGACGAGGCTGAAAAAGGTGGACGGCATCGTTATTCACTACACCGCAAACCCGGGAAGCACGGCGATGCAGAACCGTGATTACTTTGAAAACCTGCCTGAGACGCAGGAGGCGCAGGCCAGCAGCCATTTCGTCGTCGGCATCGAGGGAGAAGTCGTTCAGTGTATCCCGACGAGTGAATGGTCGTATGCATCGAACCAGCGTAATTTCGATACGATCTCGATTGAATGCTGCCACCCGGATGACAGCGGTGAATTTACCGATGAGACATACAATTCTGTGGTCCAGCTCGCCGGTTTCTTATGCAGGCGGTTCAATCTGACTTCGGACGATGTGATCCGTCACTATGATGTAACCGAAAAGCTCTGCCCTCTGTACTACGTGGAGCATGAGGATGCCTGGATTCAGATGAAGGCAGATATTCAGGCGTATGCGGATTCACTTTCCTAAGAGCTGTTTTTAAGAAAAATGAAAAAATCCCCGTTGGGAAAATCAGTTTCAGGAGAAATGATTTTTCCAACGGGGATTTTTCTGTTATCCAATATTTTTAGTAATAGTAACGCCGTCTGCGCCGCTTTCTTTTTTTTGTATTTCCGCCGAGTGCAATCCAGCAGAACAGCCGTACAAACGTGATGCCGAAGAGAACGCCGATGCTGTCGATGCCGACGTCCTTTACCGACGGGCCGCGGTTGGCGACCATCGTCTGGTGGAACTCATCGCTCGCGGCAAAGGCGACACAGAGGATGCCGGCAAGAAACGTGAGCGCGAAGCCGCGCAGGCCGTAGACGTAGAGCGGAAGCGAAACACAGATGGCAAGCAGACAGTACTCTGTCATATGAGCCAGCTTCCGCACCGGGTACTGATACTCGTCAGCCAGTTCCTGGATCTTCTCATCATCCCATCCGCGGTCCATGACGTGGTCGATTGTGATGAAAATGCCGCGCGCCACCTTTTCACTGAGCTGTGAGGATTCCGTTCCGTTCTGGGAAGAGAAGGAGAAAATCATCGATATCATCAGAATCGCCGGGATGAAGGAAAACGGTTTTAACAGTGCAATTACAATTCGATTCATAAAATACCTCCAGTAAAACAAAGCAGGTCAGATCGGAAATTTTTTATGCGGTATGCTCTCGGATTCTGGCAATCGCAGAAAAGATCAGGAATGCCAGCAGGTTCACGATTACGACCGTCGCTCCGGCAGGGGAGGACAGGAAAAACGAGAGGGACATGCCAAGAAGGAAGCACACCACCGAGAGAACCGCGGAGCAGATCACCACGCTCTGGAAGGTATGGCAGAGACGCATCGAGGTCAGTGCCGGGAAAATCAGCAGGCTGGAGATCAGAAGCGCGCCCATCATGCGCATGCCGAGTACAGTTGTGATGGCAGTTAAGAAAGCCAGCAGCATGTTGTAAACTTCGGCACGGACACCCGTTGCCTTGGCAAATGTCTCATCGAAGGTGACGGCAAAAATACGGTTGTAGTACAGGACAAACAGGATCAGAACCACAATCGAAAGAACGACAGAGAGCACAACGTCCTCATCGCTCATCGCGAGGATGCTTCCGAACATGTAGTTGTTGACATCGGTGTTCATGCCGCTGGACCACGAAACGGTGATGACGCCGATCGCAAGCGCAGAGCTCGAAATCAGGCCGATGGCGGCATCTCCCTTGATCTTGCTGGATTCGTTCATGCGGAGCAGTAAAAAGGCGGCAAGCACGACGACAGGGATTGTGAAGGCAAGCGGAGCGAAGCCGAGTGCCGTTGCAATCGCAAGAGAGCCGAATCCTACATGGGAGAGGCCGTCGCCGATCATGGAGTAGCGCTTTAACACGAGGCTGACGCCAAGCAGTGCAGCGCACAATGAGACGAGAATACCGACCACGAGGGCACGCTGCATAAACGGATAAGAAAGCATTTTCAGCAGATTCGAAATCATAAGTCAGCACCTCCTAAAAACTGTTTTCCCGCCTCGGTTTTCAGATACTCGTCCGTCGGACCGAAGAAGACCTGCTTCTGGTCGAGCTGGAGAATGTGCGTTGCGTCCGGCAGAATATTGCGGATATCGTGAGAAACCATGATGATCGTGACGTTCTGCTCGCGGTTGATGCGGCGGATGAGCTGGTACATTTCATTTGTCATGACCGGGTCAAGGCCGGTGACCGGCTCGTCGAGGAGCAGCAGTTTTTTCGTGGCACATAACGCCCGTGCAAGAAGTACGCGCTGCTGCTGGCCGCCGGAGAGATCGCGGTAGCACCGTTTCTTTAATGGAAGGAGGTCAAGAAGCTCCATATTGCGGAGCGCGTCCTCTTTGTCCGCCTTTGTGTAGAAGGGCGGAAAATGCGGATGGTTCTGCCGGCCGGACAGCACGACTTCCCAGACGCTCGCCGGGAAATCCTTCTGTGCTGCGGTCTGCTGCGGCAGATAGCCGATCTCGCTCGGGTGAAGACCGTCACCGGTTGTGATCGAGCCGGTGGACGGATTTTTTAAGTGAAGCAGTCCCTTGACCAGGGTACTTTTACCGGAACCGTTCTCGCCCACAATACAGAGGTAGGAGCCGGCTTCCAGGGTAAAGTTGACATCGGTCAGGACCGGGATGCCCTCGTAGGAGAAGGTGACATCACTGCAGGTAAGTAGAGCCATTAGTTCAGAGCCTCCTTTAAGGCGGCGACGTTCTGTTCCATCAGGGAAAGATACGTGGCGCCGTTTTCGAAATCATCTTTGGATACATTGTGACAGGAGTGAAGCAGCAGCTTTTTCGCGCCGGTCGCCTCACAGATGCAGTCTGTCATTTTTTCATTGGACAGCTCGGTGTGGAAGACGACAGGAATCTGTTCTTCTTTGATCTTGTCAATTAAAAAAGAAAGTGTTTTGGCGCTCGCCTCGGATTCCGAGGAGCAGCCGGGGAACGCCGCGTAGTAGTCGAGACCGTAGGCATCCGCGAAATAGCGGAACGGGAAACGGTCGCCGAAAACGATCGTATGGCGGCTGGCGTTTGTGATGACATCGGAAAATTCCTCATCGAGGGAGGTAAGCGAAGCGAGGTACGAAGCAGTGTTTGCCTGATAGTCGTCCGCATTTTCCGGGTCGAGGCGGCAGAGTGCATCGCAGAGCTTCTGGACAATCCGCATTGCATTTTTCGGCGAGGTCCAGACGTGCTCATCCTGCTCGCCGTGGGATTCGTCTTCGTCGTGGTGTTCATCCTCGTGGTCCGCATCCTCGTCCTCATGGTCGTGCGCGTGGCCGTGAGTCTCCATTCCCTCGACGGTTTCCTCGGCAACGGTGTCAACGCAGTCCATCAGTGTGACGACTTCCTTGTTCGAGGTATCAACGGAATTGAGAATGGTTTCTACCCAGGCATCGGAATCGCCGCCGACGTAGACGAAGAGATCGCATTCGGAAACCGTGATCATATCGCCTGGTGTCGGTTCAAATGAGTGGCTTTCCGCGCCCGGGGAAAGCAGCATGTGGAGATCGAGGTGATCGCCGCCGATGGCACGCAGAAAATCGTACTGCGGAAAAATGGTTGCCACGGCGGAGAGCTTTTCGTTCTCTGTGGAATCCGCCGTCTCCTTTGCCGAACCCGCGCAGCCCGTCAGAAGAAGGAGCGCAGGAAGGAGGAGAAAGCGTAAATGTTTTCTGAAAAAAAACGTCATGATACTCCTTTCTGAAAGAAGATACGAAAGCGCTGTGAAAACGCTCCGCATCGAAACGTTCCGTAACAAATGCCGCAGGAGTGGGAAGCGGCAGACGGAGAGTGTAACCCTCCGAAAAAAGATCAGTTACCATCATATAGCAGGGGTGATTCATTTGTCAAGGAAAGACACAAAAAGCTGCGTCCGCCAGGAACGGGGAAGCAGCTTTTTGCAGATATTTGATATGTTTTGTGAAACCGGATTATGATACCCGGCGGAACTGTGCCTGATAGAGCTGGTAGTACGCGCCCTGTTTTGCCATCAGTTCGTCGTGGGTTCCCTGCTCGAAAATCTTTCCGTGGTCGATCACGAAAATCCGGTCCGCATTTTTAATAGTAGAAAGACGGTGCGCAATGATGAACGAGGTACGGCCCTTCAACAGGCTTTCGATTCCCTGCTGCACCTGAATTTCTGTCTGTGTGTCGATGCTGGACGTCGCTTCGTCGAGGATCAGGATTCTCGGATCAGAGACCATCGTTCTGGCGAAGGCGAGGAGCTGGCGCTGGCCGTTCGAAAGACGGGCACCGCGCTCACTGATTTCGGTGTCATAGCCGTCCGGCAGTTCCATGATAAAGTCATGGGCATGAACCGCTTTTGCAGCGGCAATGATTTCTTCCTCTGTGGCATCGAGCTTTCCGTACGCAATGTTGTCGCGGATCGTGCCGGAGAAGAGGAAGTTGTCCTGCGTCATCACACCCATCTGTGCGCGCAGGCTGTTGATGGAGACGTCCGTCAGGCTGTGGCCGTCGACGCGGACCGTTCCCGAGGTAATGTTGTAGAAACGGCTGATCAGATTGACGATCGTTGTCTTTCCGGCGCCGGTCGGGCCGACGAGTGCGATCGTCTCGCCAGGAGCCGCTGTAAAGCTGACATCCTTTAATACCAGCGTGTCCGGATCATCGGAGTAGGCAAAGCTGACATGGTCAAATGTAACCTCTCCTTTGATCGGCGGCAGTTCGGTGACGCCAGGCTTGTCGGCAACCTCCGCCGGTGTGTCGAGGATCTCAAAGATTCGCTCCGCAGCGGAAAGGTTCGTAATCAGCTTGTTGTAAAAGCCGGCCAGGTTCTGGATCGGATCCCAGAACATCGTCAGATACATCGCAAATGCCGTGAAGGTACCGATCGGAACGGCATCCACGCCGAGCACGGAAATACCGATAAAATACAGAAGAAACGTTCCGATGCCCCAGGTCACCTCGATCACAGCGGAAAAACCATCTGCCAGGCGGACCGCATGGATAAAGGAGTTCTGATGCTCAAGAAGAAGCCGGTCAAACTCGCCCTGCGATTCCTGCTCCGCGGTAAAGCTCTTGATGATGCGGATACCGGAGAAGTCCTCGTGGATATACGCCGTAACATTGGAAGATTTTTTCCGGAACGTCTGCCATCTCTTGTGTGCGACGATCTGAATAAAATACATGCCGATAGCGATCAGCGGCAGCACGAGAATCGCACTTAAGGAGAGCCAGATGTTTTTAATCATCATGATCACCAGAATGGCGATGATCGTGAGAATGTTCGGAATCAGCTTTGTGACACCGTCGTTCAGCACATCTTTTAACGAGTTGACATCGCCGATGATGCGCGCCAGAATCTTTCCGGCCGGGCGGGTATCGAAAAAGCTGAAGCTTAAGGTCTGGATATGCGTGTAGAGCTCGTCACGGATTTCCAGAAGAATGTTGTTAGTGATGCGCGCCATCAGAAGCATCCGCAGGCGGACACCGGCCGCGTAAACCAGGTTGATCACAACCATGAATACGCAGAGGGCAACAAGCCCGCGCCAGTCTTTCTGCGCAATATTGACGTCGATGGCGTACTCCAGGAGCAGCGGGTTCACAGTGGAAATCGCGATGGTAACGGCGAGAACCACGAGAACGACGGCAACCTGGCGTTTATAATTTTTTAAGTAGGAGAAGAGGCGGCGGATGGTCGCGCTCTTTAAGACCTCTTTCTGCTCTTCATCTACTTTACTGGAATTGATAGCCATAATCGTATTGTTCCTCTCTTAACGGGTAAGTAAATACAGAAGTTGTCGGGTAACAGATTAAATGGAATTAAGCATTGGCAGGAAGTGCCTGCTCGAGGGCTGCCTTTGCTTTATGGTAATCACCGTACTGAGCCTCCCAGGTGGAGTAGTACAGGCCTTTCTGTGCCATCAGACTCTCATGCGTGCCGCGCTCGGCGATGCATCCGTGATCGAGATACAGGATCTCATCGGCACTCTGCACCGAAGAAATGCGGTGGGCAATGATGATCTTGGAAACATCTTTTTTCTCGGCGAGATGGCTCTGGATTTCGTATTCGGTTTCCATATCGAGCGCTGAGGTGGAATCATCCAGTACGAGGATCGGAGCCTGTTTTGCCAGGGCGCGTGCGATGGAAAGACGCTGCTTCTGGCCGCCGGAAAGTCCCATGCCGCGCTCGCCGATGACCGTTTCGTACTGATCGGAAAGATGGTCGACGAACTCGGAAGCACACGCAGCGGAGACAGCGTTATGTACCTCCTCGGATTTCATCGTGCTGCGGCTGCCGAGGCGGACATTCTCAGAAATGGTATCTGAGAACAGGAAGACGTCCTGCATGACGACGGAAGAAGTATCGCGCACGGTGCGCAGCGGCAGGGTGCGGATGTCGTGGCCGTCGAGACAGATGGAACCGTCGGTGACATCGTAAAAACGCTCGAGCAGATTGACGATGGTTGTTTTTCCGGAACCCGTCATACCCATGATGCCGAGTGTGTGGCCCTGTTTTAAGGTAAAGTCGATATCCTGCAGAATCGGTGTGTCATGCAGGGAGAAATCGACGTGATGGAATTCCAGGTCGCCCGGAAGTTTTGAAAGTTCCACCGGATGTTCCGGCTCTGCGATCTGTGGATCCTCTGCGAGAATTTTGTTCAGCTTCTTGTTGGAAGCGATCGCAGAAGCGAAGCAGTTGCCGAGCCAGCCGACGTTTTCGATCGGCCAGGTGATCTTGGAGGTGTACTCCATAAAGGCCGTTAAAACACCGAGCGTAATGCGTCCGTGGATGACACCGTAGCCGCCCGCGAGAAGGACGAGCACGCGCATCAGCTTCGTAAGAAACGAGATGGCGGGATCGTATTTCATCAGGACGCGCGCCTGATCCATGTTGAGATCGCAGTATTTCTGATTGTGTTTCCGGAATTTTTTGATCTCATACGGCTCCCGTGCAAAGGATTTGACGGTGCGGACACCGGCGAGATTTTCCTGTGCAACGGTATTCATGACGGCGTTTTCCTCGCTGATCGCATCGTAGACGCGGTCGAGTTCTTTTTCGAGGCGGATTGCAATGCCTGCGACGAAAGGAAGGATCGCCACGGAGACGAGTGTCAGCGGCAGATCCAGTTTGACCATGCTGACCATTGCCATCAC
This sequence comes from Fusicatenibacter sp., assembly GCF_977045365.1. NCBI lineage: Bacteria > Bacillati > Bacillota > Clostridia > Lachnospirales > Lachnospiraceae > Fusicatenibacter > Fusicatenibacter sp. Next base: position 88,513 of record NZ_CDRRUH010000002.1, on the reverse strand, counting down.
GATACAGATCAGGCCTTCTAAGATCAGCATGCCGGCAAAGCCGAGGATATCCCAGATCCGGTCAACGTCGTCGCGCACGCGGGCGAGGAGTTCGCCGGTATTGTTTTTGTCAAAGTATTCCACCGAAAGACGCTGGACGTGGCGGAACAGGTTGCCCCTCATCTGGCTGGCGACGCGGACGCTGCTGACATCGAATAAAAATTCTTTGATGTATTGAAACAGGGCTTTTGCGGCACCGATCAGAAGAAAGGCGGCAAGGTATTTCCAGAGCAGTTCCATTTTGCGGCCGACCAGCACGTCATCCACGATGTGCAGCGTGACAAGCGGCGCGAGCATATCGAGAAAGACACTTAAGGCCATGGAACCAAAAGCGAAAACATAGTAGTACCAGTTCTGGAGCAGGTACTTACCGATTGGATTTTTCTTCATGAATGTTAAAACCTCCTCATTGATGTCGTTTGGGTGTCTGGCAGAACATAGGCTTTCAAAAGCTCCGTAAGTGTGGGAACGGAACAACGGGAAACGAAAGCGAAGGCTGCGTTTGTATATAAAAGAAGGGAATCGATGCGGTAAGAAGACCGCGGAATCTGCCTGCCGGAAACGGAGCGAAGCCGGAAAGAACGGTTTCGTACTGTTTATAGCAATAAAAAAAGCCGCAGTATCGACGTACCGCGCCTTCTGTGCGAAATAGCAGGCATAAAGAATGCATAAAGATTTGTTATGCAGATTTAATGCTTACAAAGAATTTCGAAAGAAGGGCAGCCACCTGGTTTGATCGCCATACGAAGTTTATTCTGTTTTACGCTGGATGCATAAATAAGATTGATCATAAGTGGTGTTCTCCTTTCGTGATTTTTTCTGCCGCATCTGATCGAACACGACAGCTTATGATTCTAAGCTACTCCTGTTTTCCGGATTTGTCAATTGTTATTTTCAAAAATTAAAAAATAAAAGCTGCAAAAGGTATGAAAATTGCGAATTTGGGTAGCTGTTTTGGGGAATATGAGATATAATAAATGAGAGTATAAGCGGAAAAATCACAAGATAATATGTGAAACGAGGGGACGAAAGAATGGAAAAAATAATTGCAGGCCTGGTGCAGATGGATTCCGGGCCGGATATGAATGAAAATATGCGTATGGCCGAGCAGTATGTGCGGGAGGCGGCGGAACAGGGAGCGAAGCTGATTCTTTTCCCGGAGACCGCAGAATACACGGGAGCAGACATGCCGGGCCACGCAAGTGCAGTGCCGGGCTACGTCAGCCGCCGGTTTTCCAGCCTTGCCAAACGGTACGGTGTCTATCTGCACTGCGGCAGCATGACGGTGCGGCGCCATCCGGGGCGTCCGTCCAACACGTCGTTCCTGTTCGGACCAGATGGAGAAACGATTGCAGAATACAGCAAAATACATATGTTTGACGTAAATATTCCGGGCAGCGTCTCTTACGAAGAATCACGTGAGATCTGCCCGGGAAATGAAATTATTCTTGCGGACACGGCGCTTGGCCTGTTCGGCATGAGCATCTGCTACGATATCCGCTTTCCGGAACAGTACCGGCTGATGGCATCCTCCGGAGCAGATGCATTTCTGATAGCGGCGGATTTTACGAAAGCAACGGGAGAGCGCCACTGGGAAGCACTGCTGCGCACGCGCGCTATTGAAAACGGATGCTACGTGCTCGCCGCCAACCAGTGCGGCCAGAAAGCGCGGTTTGAGGCGTACGGCCATTCCATGATCATTGCGCCGGACGGCGAAATTCTTGCGGAGGCGGATGATACCCCGCAGGTACTCATCGCAGAGCTGGACCCGGAAGTGCTGGAGCGGACAAGAAATGAAATCCCGTCTCTGGAAAACAGGAGAGACGATCTTTACCGCGTAAGCTCGGAAAACGTACGGATTTATGAAGAATAAAAATGCAGGGAGGAAATAAGAAGATGGATCAGTTTATACAGTATACCCCGACGGAAGTCGTGTTCGGAAAAGAGACGGAAAACCAGGCAGGCGCTGAGGTAAAGAAATGGGGCGGCACAAAGGTGCTCGTCGTTTACGGAGGCGGAAGTGCGAAACGGAGCGGTCTTCTGGACCGAGTGGAAGCATCTCTTGCAAAAGAGGGCCTTGCCTTTGAAGAGCTTGGCGGCGTAAAACCGAACCCGAGACTTGCCCTTGCCGAGGAGGGTGTGAAAAAAGCAGTGGAAATGCAGGCAGACTTTATTCTTGCCGTCGGCGGCGGAAGCTCGATTGACACCGCAAAAGCCGTTGCGCATGGAGCTGCAAATCCGGAGGAGGCACTCTGGGATATCTGGACAAAAAAAGTACCGCTGACAAAATCTCTCCCGGTGGGAGCAGTTCTGACCATTCCGGCAGCCGGAAGCGAGATGAGCGATTCAGCAGTTCTGACAAACGAGGCAATCGGCAAAAAGGCCGGCATCAACACGCCGTTCAACCGCTGCAAATTTGCCATCATGAACCCGGAGCTGGCAGCAACCCTGCCGAAATACCAGATTGCCTGCGGAGTAACCGACATCATGATGCACACGATGGAGCGCTATTTCATTCCGGAGAGCCAGTGCGAGATGACGGACGAGATCGCAGAGGGACTCCTCCGTACCGTAATCAAAAACGGACCGAAGGTTCTGGAAAACCCATCCGATTACAATGCGATGGCGGAAATCATGTGGTGCGGAAGCCTGTCACACAATGGACTGACGGAGTGCGGACGCGGCAAAGATTTTTCGGTACATAAATTCGGCCATGCGTTAAGTGCAAAATACGATGTAGCACACGGCGCATCCCTGGCGGCAGTCTGGGGTGCCTGGGCGAAATACCAGTACGATGAGGAGTCGGTTCTCTGGCGGTTTGCACGGTTTGCTGAAAAGGTATGGGGTATCACAGAAGGAAGCGATCACAAACGGGCAACGGAAGGCATTGAGCGCACAGTAGCGTTCTTCCATTCGCTCGGCATGCCGACCTCCCTGCATGAGCTTGATATCCCGAACCCGTCGGATGAGGATCTGCGTGCCCTTTCCATGGATGCAACACAGCAGGACACTGTAAAACTGTCCCGCATCCGCAAGCTGGGCGCACAGGAAGTATATGAGATTTACCAGATGGCGCGATAAAAGGAAGGAGGAAAACCAGATGGCAAAAAAGAAAATCGCAGCACTGCTGATCGCAGCGGCCGTTGCGGCAGGAGGCTGGGCGCTTCCGGCAAGGGTAAGCGCAGCAGAAAATGACGGCACGGCCGTAACCTGGCAGCAGGATGAGACGGAAAGTTCCGAGCAGAATTCGGATGAGGAAGCGGCAGTACAGGAGCAGGGCGGTACTTCGGAAAACGAGACGCCGGCGGTTACGATTCCGGGTGAGGATAATGAACAGGAGCCGGAAGAAAAACTTCCGGCCGGCTGGGTGAAACAGGAGGACGGAAGCTGGAAATACAGAAAAGAAGACGGCACGATGGCCGCCAGCGAGTGGATCACCCATCTGAACCGGAGATATTATCTGAATGCAGACGAAATCATGTGCACGGGTCTTTCGATGGTCGACGGAAAGCTCTATTATTTTGAGAGCTGGGGCGGAGCCGGATACAAAGGCTGGAAAAAAGTCGGCGGGGCATGGTACTATCTGAACGAGGACGGAAGCGTCAAAACGAATGAATGGTTCGTTCACGACAAGAGAACATACCATGTAGATGAAAACGGTGTGATGAGCACCGGACTGCAGAAGATTGACGGAACGCTCTACTACTTCGAGAGCTGGGGCGGAGCCGGATTCCAGGGCTGGAAAAAAGTCGGCGGAACATGGTACTATCTGAATGAGGACGGAAGCCTCAGAACGAATCAGTGGTTTGTGCATGATAAGAGAACGTACCATGTAGACGCAGACGGTGTGATGAGTACCGGCTGGCAGACGATTGACGGCGTTGATTATTACTTTGAAAGCTGGGGCGGCATGCGCGTGAACGCCTGGGCGGCCAAGGGCAGTGACTGGTATTACATGGACAGCAACGGAACGAAAAAAGGGGAAGGCTGGCTGCTGTATGACAAGAACTGGTATTATCTGAGGCAGGACGGCAAAATGATGCACAGTGAATGGCTGTGGTATGATAATAACTGGTATTACCTGCGGAGCTGGGGCGGCATGTATAAGAGCCAGTGGGTAACGATCAAAGGCGCAACGTATTACTTCAGGAGCTGGGGCGGTATTTACAAGAACGGCTGGCAGGAAGTGGACGGAAAAACGTATTACTTCCGAAGCTGGGGAGGCATCTATAAGGATACCTACATCGACGGCTATTACGTTGATAAAAACGGTGTCCGCCGGAACAGCAAAAATATCTGCGTGGCAATCGACGCAGGACACCAGAGAAGAGGAAACAGCGAGAAAGAGCCGATCGGACCGGGATCATCGACCTATAAGGCGAAGGTTGCTTCCGGAACATGCGGTGTGGCAACCGGCATCAATGAGTATGAGCTGAACCTTGCGGTATCCTTAAAGGTACGCGATATCCTTGAGGAGCGCGGCTACGATGTTTACATGATCCGCGAGACGCACGACGTCAATATCAGCAACTCCGAGCGTGCAAAACTTGCCGCGCAGAACGGAGCAGACATTCTCGTGCGTGTACACGCGAACGGCGATTCGAACCAGTCGGTTTACGGAGCACTCACGATGGCACCGAGCAGCAGAAATACGTACCTTTCCGGTGATGTGATCAGCAAGAGCCAGAAGCTCTCCCAGAAGATGATCGCAGCATTCTGCAAAGACACCGGCGCGAAGAACCGCGATGTGATTTACACCGACTCCATGAGCGGCATCAACTGGAGCACCATTCCGGTCACGATCATTGAGCTTGGCTTCATGAGCAATCCTTCCGAGGACCGCCTGATGGCAACCGAGGATTACCGAAACAAGATGGCACAGGGAATTGCGGACGGAATCGACGCATATTACGAATAATCAAAATTGGTCCACTGGACCAATTATTGATATGCCTGGCAACAAAGGGACCTGCCTGAAATGGGCGGGTCCTTTTTGTATACAAAAAAAGAAAGCGGAGCGAGTCCGCTTTCTTTTGGGAATCCATAGGATCAGATCTTATTTGTTGTTGTTTTTCTCCAGCTCCTGCATCTTCATTGCACGAACCTTCAGCGGCAGACCGAACAGTGTGATGAATCCGTCTGCATCGTGGTGATCATAGAGATCGCCGGTGGTGAAGGAAGCAAGAGATTCATTGTACAGGCTGTACGGAGAAGACTCGCCGGCTTTGATGATGTTGCCTTTGAACAGTTTGAATTTTACTTCGCCTGTTACGTATTTCTGGGTTACATCAACGAATGCCTGGATTGCCTCGCGCAGAGGAGTGTACCATTTTCCTTCGTAAACAACCTCAGCAAGCAGGTTTCCGAGATCTTTCTTTGTTTTCAGGGTCTCACGGTCGAGAATCAGCTCCTCTAACTGCTCATGTGCAGCCATCAGGATGGTTCCGCCAGGAGTCTCATAAACACCGCGGGATTTCATGCCGACAACACGGTTCTCAACGATATCAACAATACCGATGCCGTGTTTTCCGCCCAGCTTGTTCAGCTCGGTGATGATTTCAGAAACTTTCATTTCTTTTCCGTTTAAGGTCTTCGGAACGCCGGCCTCAAAGGTCATGGTTACGTACTCGCCTTCGTCCGGAGCTTTTTCCGGAGGAGTGGTCAGTACGAGAAGATCGTCGTAGTTCGGCTCGTTGGACGGATCCTCAAGCTCAAGTCCCTCATGGCTGATGTGCCACAGGTTACGGTCACGGCTGTAGCTGTGGTTTGCATCAAACGGAAGGTCGATGCCGTGTGCTTTACAGTAATCCAGCTCGTCTTCACGGGACTGCATGGTCCATACATCGGTCATTCTCCAAGGAGCGATTACTTTGATATCCGGAGCAAGGGCTTTGATGCCGAGCTCGAAACGGATCTGGTCATTTCCTTTACCGGTAGCACCGTGGCAGATGGCAACAGCACCTTCTTTTCTTGCGATCTCAACGAGTTTCTTTGCGATAACCGGACGTGCCATGGAAGTACCGAGCAGGTATTTGTTCTCATAAACAGCGCCTGCTTTTACGCACGGCATGATGAAGTCTTCACTGAACTCGTCGATAACGTTTTCAATATATAATTTGGAAGCGCCGGAAAGTTTTGCTCTCTCATCGAGGCCAACCAGCTCGTTTCCCTGGCCGCAGTCGATGCAGCAGCAGATTACTTCGTAGTCAAAGGTCTCTTTCAGCCACGGGATAATGGCAGTAGTATCAAGTCCGCCGGAATAGGCAAGTACAACTTTTTCTTTCATAATGTAAGATCCTCCTTGGATTTCTCGTGCACCTATATGCGCGGTGCATCGTCAATGACTAAAATATACATCATACGACAGGATTATGCAAGCTTTTTTTCAGAAATTCAAAAAAAACTTGCATAATATACATTTGAGGTGTATACTTATGCAATCGACGGTATATGACAGCAGAAAACAAAGATTTTTCATTGAAAAAAGAAAATAATTGAGCTATCATAAAGAGAAAAGAAAAAATGTCCGGCAAGACAAGAAAACGGGCGAAAGAAAAAAGGAGAAAAAGGTATGATCAGAGCAGGAATTATCGGTTCTACAGGATATGCAGGAGGCGAGCTGGTGCGTATTCTCCTGGGACACAAAGATGTGGAGATTAAATGGTATGGTTCCAGAAGCTATATCGATAAGAAATATGCGTCGGTTTACCAGAATATGTTTCAGTTAGTAGACGATGTCTGCAAGGACGACAACATGGAGCAGCTTGCAAAGGAAGTAGACGTCATTTTTACAGCAACTCCGCAGGGACTCTGTGCTTCCCTGGTAAATGATGAAATTCTTTCGAAAGTAAAGGTCATCGACCTGAGCGCCGATTTCCGTATTAAAGATGTAAAAACGTATGAAGAGTGGTACAAGATCGAACACAAATCCCCGCAGTATATCGACGAGGCGGTTTACGGACTGTGCGAGATCAACCGTGAGAAAGTAAAACAGGCGCGCATCGTGGCAAACCCGGGATGCTATCCGACCTGCTCGACTCTTTCGATTTATCCTTTATTAAAGGAAGATCTCATTGATGGCAACACCATCATTATCGATGCAAAATCCGGAACTTCCGGAGCAGGAAGAGGAGCGAAAGTGGACAACCTCTACTGTGAGGTCAATGAAAACATCAAGGCATACGGCGTTGCCGGCCACCGCCACACACCGGAGATCGAGGAGCAGCTTTCCTATGCAGCCGGCTACCCGATCACCCTGAACTTCACCCCGCATCTTGTTCCGATGAACCGCGGCATTCTCGTAACGGCATATGCATCCCTGAAAAAAGATGTGACTTACGAAGAGGTTAAAGCCGTTTACGATAAGTATTATGCCAACGAGCAGTTTGTACGTGTTCTCGATAAGGATGTCTGCCCGCAGACGAAATGGGTTGAGGGAAGCAACTATGTGGATGTCAACTTCAAGATCGATCCGAGAACGAAACGAATCATCATGATGGGTGCGATGGACAACCTGGTCAAAGGCGCAGCAGGACAGGCGGTACAGAATATGAACCTGATGTTCGGCCTGCCGGAAAACGAAGGCCTGTGCATGCCGCCGATGTTCCCGTAAAAAAGACAGAAGCAGACAACAGACGGAATTTACGAAAAGCGAGGATAAAAGAATGAAAAAGATTGAAGGAGGCATCACTGCTGCAAAAGGTTTTCAGGCAGCAGGCGGCGCAGCAGGAATTAAAAAACAGGGCGTAAAGGATATGGCACTTGTCTACAGCGAGGTACCGTGCGTAGCAGCAGGAACCTTTACTACAAACATCGTAAAAGCAGCTCCGGTCAAATGGGACCAGGAGATTGTATACAACCATCCAACCGCACAGGCAATCGTCTGCAACAGCGGAATCGCCAACGCATGCACCGGCGAGGAGGGCTATGGCTACTGCAGAAAAACCGCAGAGGCAGCATCAGCGGCACTTTCCATTCCAGAGGACTCCGTTCTCGTTGCATCGACCGGTGTTATCGGAAAACAGATCCCGATCGATAAGATCGCAGCCGGCGTGGAAATGCTGAAACCGCAGCTTGCAGCTACAAGAGAAGCCGCAGCTACAGCAGCACAGGCGATCATGACAACCGACACCGAGCCGAAGGAAGTTGCTGTTCAGATCGAACTCGGCGGAAAAACCGTAACGATCGGCGGCATGTGCAAGGGCTCCGGCATGATCCATCCGAATATGTGCACCATGCTGAGCTTTGTGGCAACCGATGCCAATATTTCGAAAGAGATGCTGCAGAAAGCACTGAGCGAAGTTGTACCGGATACCTACAATATGGTTTCCGTAGACGGCGATACTTCCACCAACGATACCGTTCTTCTTCTGGCAAACGGCCTTGCCGGAAACCCGGAAATTACCGAAGAAAATGAGGACTACAAGATCTTTAAAGAAGCACTCTTTGAGGTTAATAAAACACAGGCGATGCATATCGCAGGCGACGGCGAGGGAGCAACCGCGCTGTTTGAAGTGACCATTCAGGGAGCCGAGAGCAAGGAGCAGGCCGTGACACTGGCAAAGTCCGTCATTACATCGAGTCTGACGAAAGCGGCGATCTTCGGCCACGACGCAAACTGGGGAAGAATCCTCTGCGCCATGGGTTACTCCGGAGCAAAATTCGATCCGGAAAATGTAGATCTCTATTTTGAGAGTGCAGCCGGAAAAATGCAGATTATTACGAAAGGTGTTGCCGTTGACTACAGCGAGGAGGAGGCAACGAAGATCCTCTCCGAGCAGAAGGTAACTGCGATTGCTGACATCCACATGGGAGAAGCGACAGCAACGGCATGGGGCTGCGACCTGACCTACGATTACGTAAAAATCAACGCAGATTATCGTTCCTGACCGGATCCGGAACAGACACGGGAAAAGAGCATAAGAGGAGAAAAAAATCATGGTGAATCAGATGTATCTGGACAAAGCAAATGTGCTGATCGAGGCACTTCCTTATATTCAGCGGTTCAACCGCAAAATCATTGTCATCAAATACGGCGGAAGCGCAATGGTGGATGAAGAGTTAAAGAGAAACGTCATCCAGGACGTGGTTCTTCTGAAACTGGTCGGCTTCAAACCGATCATCGTACACGGCGGCGGAAAGGAAATCAGCCGCTGGGTCGGAAAAGTCGGCATGGAACCGAAGTTCGTTAACGGCCTTCGTGTAACGGATGCCGATACGATGGAAGTCGCAGAGATGGTGCTGAATAAGGTCAACAAAGAGCTTGTCACCATGATTCAGTCACTCGGAGTCAATGCTGTCGGCATCAGCGGAAAAGACGGCGGACTCTTAAATGTAGAGAAGAAGCTGTCCAAGGGCGAGGATATCGGCTTCGTTGGAAATATCAAGAACGTAAGCCCGAAGGTGCTGTACGATCTTCTGGAGAACGACTTCCTTCCGGTTGTCTGCCCGGTAGGCATGGATGATGATTTCAATACTTACAATATCAACGCAGACGACGCGGCATGCGCCATCGCTGAGGCGTTAAATGCAGAAAAACTGGCATTCCTGACCGATATCGAGGGTGTCTACAAAGATCCGAAGGATCCGGAGAGCCTGATTTCCGAGCTACACGTACAGGAAGCAAGAGATCTCATCACAAACGGAAATGTCGGCGGCGGCATGATTCCAAAGCTGCAGGGCTGCATCGATGCGATCGAGAACGGCGTATCCAGAGTCCACATCATGGACGGAAGAATCCCGCACTGCCTGCTGCTTGAGATCTTTACGAACAAAGGAATTGGTACGGCGATTTTAGGGGAAAACAAGGAGAAATTCAATTATGAAGACAAATGAGTATATGGAACAGACCGAGCAGTACGTGCTCCACACCTATAACCGGTTCCCGCTCGTGATCGACCACGGCGAGGGCGTTCATCTGTATGACACCGACGGAAAAGCATATCTGGACTTTGCGGCAGGTATCGCGGTATATGCGCTCGGCTACAGCAATGACGATTACAAAAAAGCAGTGAAAGACCAGGTGGACAAAGTCATCCACGTTTCCAACCTGTTCTACAATGTACCGATGGGCTCCGCAGCAGAAAAGCTCGCGAAGGCATCCGGCATGGATAAAGTATTCTTTACAAACAGCGGTACGGAGTCGATCGAGGGAGCCATCAAAGTAGCGAGAAAATATGCTTACTTAAAAGACGGCAGCAACGATCACGAAATCATCGCGATGAACCATTCCTTCCACGGAAGAAGCCTTGGAGCGCTTTCTGTAACAGGAAATACGCATTATCAGGATCCGTTCAAACCGCTGATCGGCGGCATTAAATTTGCGGATTTTAATGATCTGGAGAGCGTAAAGGCACAGATTACCGACAAGACATGTGCGATCATCATGGAGACTGTACAGGGCGAGGGCGGTATCTATCCGGCAACGAAAGAATTTTTACAGGGCGTGCGCGATCTGTGTGACGAGCACGACATTCTGCTGATCCTCGATGAGATCCAGTGCGGCATGGGAAGAACAGGAAAGCTGTTCGCATGGCAGGATTACGGCGTACAGCCGGATGTCATGACGTGTGCAAAAGCACTTGGCTGCGGCGTTCCGGTCGGCGCCTTCGTGCTGAATAAAAAGACGGCAGAGCATTCGCTCGTTCCGGGAGACCACGGAACGACATACGGCGGAAACCCGCTGGCCTGCGCGGCTGTCAATGCTGTATTTGACTGCTATGAGAAACAGCATGTCGTAGAGCATGTAGCAGAGACGGCTCCGTATCTGGAGAAAAAGCTGGACGAGCTGGTGGAAAAATATGACTGCCTCGCAGCACGCCGTGGAAAAGGCTTTATGCAGGGCCTTGTCGTAACGGGCCGTCCGGTCGGAGAAGTCATCAACCGCGCGATTGAGAACGGACTTCTTGTGATTTCCGCCGGAAGCGACGTTCTTCGTATGGTACCGCCGCTTGTGATTACGAAAGATGACATCGATGAGATGATTGAAAAACTGGAGAAAGCATTACAGTAATGTGAAATAGACAGCCGTCTGGTTTCCTGTGCAGGAGACCGGGCGGCTGTTTTCCTGCTGTCCCTGAGTTCTGTATAAAAACGGGGAAAAAAGGAATAGTATAAAATGTACTCCGGGAGTACATAAAAAAACAGCAGGAGGAAAAATCAATGGCGGGAATTTTAACAGCGCTGCTTTCCGGCGCACTGATGAGTATTCAGGGCGTTTTCAACACAGAGGTGACGAAACAGACGAGTACATGGCTGGCGGCCGGCTGGGTGCAGATCAGTGCGTTTGCCGTCTGTCTTGCGGCATGGTGCATCAACGGGAGGGAGCCCATCGGGGATCTGTTCCGCGTAAAGCCGTGGTATCTGCTGCTTGGCGGGGCAATTGGCGCGTTTATCACGATCACGGTTATCTGGAGCATGGCAGGGCTCGGCCCGGCGAAGGCGGCGATGCTGATCGTCATTTCCCAGCTCGCAGCGGCGTGGCTGATTGAACTGTTCGGCCTTTTCGGTATGGAAAAAACGGATTTCACCGTGCGCAAGCTGCTCGGCATGGCAGTGGCAGTTGTGGGAATTGTAGTGTTTCAGTGGGAATAACGATTAAGATTTCTACTTGTATTTTTATGGTTTCTCCGATACAATAGAAACGTAGTTATGCGTACACAAGGGACCCTTGCGCGTCAGATGCGAAGCGGAAGGGAGTACACAGCATGAAATTGAAAAAACAGCAGAACAGAGGCAGAAAACATGCAAAAATACTGGCGGCGATGCTGGTTTTTTTGCTCTGCGGATGCAACCACAGGGATACAGAATACAAACTGTCAGATAGCACAGGCGGGAGCACGGCGGAAACCGTTTCCGAAAATCAGAAGGAAGTGGATGAGGAGCAGACGGTTTCCGGAAAAAGCGCCGGAGAAACCACGGGCATTCCGGAAAAAGGTGAGGCGCAGGAGGCAGCACCGGAAGAAACGGTGCAGGTTTATATCTGCGGTGCGGTCGTTTCCCCCGGCGTCTACACGCTGCCGGGCGGAAGCCGCGTAGTGCAGGCTGTGGAAGCGGCAGGCGGATTTCTGCCGGATGCTGAAGAAAAAATCCTCAATCTTGCACGGAAAATCGAAGACGGAGAGCAGATCACCGTCTGGACGCGCGAGGAGGCAGAAAACATGGAAATCACGGAAACGCCGCAGCAGAATACGGGCGGCACGGAGCAGGCTTCCGGTTCCGGCAAAGTCAACCTGAACACGGCCGGAAAAGAAGAACTGATGACACTCTCCGGCATCGGAGAGAGCCGTGCAGATGCCATCATCGCCTACCGCGAAGCAAACGGCCCGTTTGGTTCGATTGAGGAGATTATGAACATTGAGGGCATCAAGGAAAAGATGTTTGAAAAGATAAGGGGTTCTATCGAGGTTTAGAACAAGAAGGAGAAGAAATGGCAAAGAAAGTTCTTGTAGTTGATGATGAAAAACTGATCGTAAAAGGAATCCGCTTCAGCCTGGAGCAGGACGGCATGGAGGTTGACTGCGCATACGACGGCGAGGAAGCACTCTCCATGGCAAAAGAAAAAGAATACGATATGATCCTTCTGGATCTGATGCTGCCAAAGCTGGACGGTCTGTCCGTCTGCCAGCAGATCCGTGAATTTTCCAACGTTCCGATCGTCATGCTGACCGCAAAGGGCGAGGACATGGACAAAATCCTGGGACTGGAATACGGCGCAGATGATTACATCACAAAGCCGTTCAACATTCTGGAAGTAAAAGCACGCATCAAGGCCATCATGCGCCGTGCGGCCCGCCAGGAGCCAAAAGAAGAGAAAGCAAAAGTCGTACAGGTGAAAGACCTGCGGATCGACTGCGAGGGCAGAAGAGTCTTCATCGGAGACCGCGAGATCAATCTGACTGCGAAGGAGTTCGATGTGCTCGAGCTTCTCGTCTTCAATCCGAACAAGGTGTACAGCAGAGAGAACCTGCTGAACATTGTCTGGGGCTATGAGTACCCGGGCGACGTGCGCACCGTAGATGTACATATCCGCCGTCTGCGCGAAAAGATCGAGAAAAATCCAAGTGAACCGAAGTACGTTCACACAAAGTGGGGAGTTGGTTACTATTTCCAGGCTTAAAATCAAAGAAAAATGGAAGTTTCTGCGGAGTCTGCGCTTCCGCATCACGGTGATTCTTGTGATCATCGGCATTGTACCGTGTGTGATCCTTGAGAAGAGCATCGTAAACAGCTATGAGGACCGTGCGGTATCGGTGCGCAGCATTACCGTAAAAAATCAGTGCGATATTATCTGCAACCAGCTCATCCAGCAGAATTACATGGAAGATCCTGGATCGGATGTCATCAACGGACAGCTCAGTATGCTGACGAATATCTACGGCGGCAGAATCCTGATTATCGACCAGGATTTCCGCGTCATCAAAGATACGTACGATATGGACCGCGGAAAGACGATTATCTCGCAGGAGGTCATCCAGAGCTTTCAGGGCAAGGAGACGAGCCAGTACGACCAGAAAAACAACTATCTGGAAATGACGGTGCGGATTCAGAATACCGAGACGAAGGAGACGCTCGGCGTTATGCTCGTCAGCATTTCGACGGATGAGATCCGTGCGAATATGAAAATTCTGGAGACGAAGGGAATGACGATTCTTTCGATCATTGCGCTTCTCGTGCTGGTCTTTGGCTATCTGCTCGCGGGCATTCTGATGAAGCCGTTCCAGAAGGTCACCCGTTCCATCGAGGACATCACCGATGGTTATCTCGACGAAAGCATTTCTGTTCCGGATTACCTCGAGACAGAGCTGATCACGGACGCATTCAACAAGATGCTGACCCGCGTCCGCACGCTCGACGATTCCCGCCAGGAATTTGTTTCGAACGTCTCGCATGAGTTAAAGACGCCGCTTGCGTCCATGAAGGTTCTGGCGGATTCGCTGAACGGGCAGGAGGGCGTTCCGGTGGAACTTTATCAGGAGTTCATGCAGGATATTACCTCGGAGATCGACCGCGAAAACCAGATTATTACCGACCTTTTGTCGCTGGTCAAGATGGATAAAAAGGTGGCAGACCTCAATATCACCCAGGTCAATATCAACGAGCTGTTAGAGCAGCTGCTGAAGCGGCTTCATCCGATTGCCGCACAGAAAAATGTGGAGCTCATTCTCGACAGCTTCCGCCCGGTCAATGCGGAGGTGGATGCGACGAAGCTCTCGCTGGCGTTCTCGAACCTGATCGAAAACGGCATCAAGTACAACAACGAGAATGGATGGGTGCGTGTATCCTTAAATGCGGATCACAAATATTTCTACGTGACGGTGGCAGACTCCGGCATCGGCATTCCGGAGGAGTCGATTGCGCATATCTTCGAGCGTTTCTACCGCGTGGACAAGTCCCACTCGCGGGAAATCGGCGGAACCGGCCTTGGCCTTGCGATTGCGCGGAGCGCGATTGTCATGCACCGGGGAGCGATCCGTGTATACAGCAAAGAAAACGAGGGAACGACATTTTCCGTGCGGATTCCTCTGAATTACGTGATGTAGGAGGTGGCGCACATGAAACGGATACTTGGCGTACTGCTGGCCGGCGTGCTGCTTCTTAGCGGCTGCGGGCAGTGGCAGAAGAGCCAGAAGGAGTCGGCGTATCACCTGTACTGCCTGGACAAAACCGGCACAACACTGGTGCAGGAGCCGTATGAACCAAAAGAAGGAACGGATCAGAAACTGATCAAGGAGCTGGTTGACGCGCTGCAGGAGAAACCTGCCAGGGACGGAAACCAGGCACTTCTTTCCAATGGGATTTCCATCAAGACGTATACGCTGGAGAACGGGCTCCTTACGCTGAACTTAAGCGGAGAGTACGGGGAGCTTGCGCGGCCGCAGGAGGTTTTGGTGCGTGCAGGACTGGTGCGTACCTTTGTGCAGGTTCCGGAGGTGGAGCGCGTGACGCTCCTGATCGACGGGGATCCGTTAAAGGATTCCAAAGGACGCGAGATCGGAACGATGACGGCGGACAGCTTTCTGGAAAATTCCGGAAGGGAAATTTATCAGTATCAGTATGCGACGCTGACACTGTATTTTGCAAATGAAGCAGGCGACCGGCTGGTGAAGGAGACACGGCGGGTTCCGTACAGCACGAACATTCCGCTGGAGCGTGTCGTGGTGGAGCAGCTGATGAAGGGGCCGAAAGAAGACGGCCACTACGCAGTATTTCCTGAGACGATGAATGTCCTCAGCGTTACAACGTCTGACCGGATTGCCTATGTGAATTTTGACAAATCTTTTAAGGATTCTGCACTTTTGAATGTGGCGGAGCAGATTCCGATTTATGCGGTGGTGGATTCCATCACGGCGAACTGTAAGGTGGATAAGGTGCAGTTTTCCATCAACGGAGAGAGCGATGTAACCTTCCGTGAAACGATGAAACTCAATCAGTTCTACGAGGAAGACCTGTCTTATCTGGAGGAAAAAGATACATGAGAAAACGGCCCATGTGCCTGGCGTGTCTTGGATTCATGCTGGTGCTTGTGCTGCTGCGGATTGCGGGCGTGCCTCCTGGCACGCCTTTTTCTGACCCCCAATACGAAAACGAAGCGCAGCAGGGCAGGAAGGTGTGGATTGCAGGGACAATTGAAACGTATGAGAAAAAGAGCAGCAGCAACGGGTATGTGCTGCGCGGGGAGGGAAGCAAAGGGAAAATTTATCTGCTCGCAAAGCGGGGAGATCTGCCGGTCGGAGCCGCTGTGCGGGTGTACGGAACTGTAAAAAAGCCGGAAAGCCCGCGCAATCCGGGGATGTTTGATGAGAAAACATATTATGAGGGAAAAGGCTGTGCGTTCTACGTGATTTCGGAGCGGGAGGAAGTTGTGGATGCCGGGCGGTGGAATCTCGGCGAAGCGCTCCGGCTGGCGCGGGAGCGGTGCTGTGCCGTTTTAAAAGAAATGATGCCGGAGGAGGAGGCAGGTGTGCTTTCTGCGATGCTGCTCGGGGAACGGTCGGAACTCACGGAGGAGACGTATCTGGCGTATCAGCAGAGCGGTCTGCTGCACCTGATTTCCGTTTCCGGCATGCATCTGATGCTGCTCGGCATGGCACTCCGACGGCTGTTGATGGCGCTGCATCTGCCGAAAACTCCCGCGTCTCTGGCAGCGGCCGCCGGTATGGTGCTGTATGGCATGTTTACCGGCAGCGGAACGGCGACCGTGCGTGCAGTGGTGATGTTTGCGGTGCGGATGGGAGCTGTCGCAGTGGGAAGGACGTATGATTCCTTAAGTGCGCTCTCCCTTGCGGCAATTCTGATGCTGGCGGAAAACCCCTCGTATCTGGAGCAGAGCGGGTTCTGGCTTTCGTTTGGAGCAGTAACAGCCATTTCCGGGGTTTATCCGGTTCTGGCGGGGGAGAAGGCGGAACGGAAGAGACGCGGGGAAAAAACGGGGCTGGAAAAGCTTGCGGCGAAAGGGAAAGAGGCTGCGATGGTGTACCTTTCCCTGCAGCTTGTCATGATCCCGCTGCAGGCGTGGTATTTTTATGAGATTCCGCTCTTTGCGTTTCTGCCGAATCTGTTTGCAGGAGCTGTCATGACGGCGGTGCTGCTGCCGGGTGCTGTGGGGCTTCTGGCAGGACTGGCAAGCGTGAAAGCGGGAAGTGTTGTTCTGCTTCCGGCGCGGTTCCTGCTCACACTTCTGCGACAGATGACAGCGGCGGTCGCACAGATTCCGGGAAATGTGTGGATCTGCGGTCAGCCGGAAAAATGGCAGATGGCAGGATATGGAATCATTCTGACCGGTCTGCTGGTGATACTGTATGTGCGAAAACGAAAACGGGAGATGAATCCGGATGGGGCAAAACGAAAAGGTGCGCAGGCACGAAGGCGGGAGCGGATGCTCTTTGGTATTACCATGTTTTTTGTCTGTGTTCTGCTTTTTTACCGTCCCCGGGAGACGTTTTCCATTACAGCGCTGGACGTTGGTCAGGGCGATGCGCTGGTGGTGGAGAGCGGCCGTTTTGTGATGCTGAATGACGGCGGGAGCAGCAGTGCGTCTGCGATCGGGGAAAAAAGGATTCTCCCGTATCTGAAACAGCGCGGCATTGCCGCTCTTGATGCCGTTGTTGTCACGCACCCGGACGCAGATCACACGAACGGAATCCTCGAACTGCTGGAGCTGATCGGGGAGCAGAAAACGGCGCTTCGCATCCGCCATCTGTTCCTGCCTGTGTGGATGAAAGGAAGCGAAAAAGAAAATCCTTTTATTTTAGCCGCACAAAAAGCGGGAATTATGGTAGAATATCTAAAAAAGGGAGACGAGATCCGTGCAGGAGAACTCACCGTATCGGTGCTTCATCCGGGAGCGGGCGAAGACTATACGGGAGAGGAAAACGCCGGAAGTGTTGTGTTACAGCTTTCCTGCGGTGCCTGCCGCGCACTTCTGACGGGAGATCTGGAGGGAAGCGGAGAAGAAGAGGTCCTGGGGGCGGCAGAGCGGTGCCAGATTTTAAAGGTGGCGCACCACGGCTCGAGAAATTCAACGAGCGAGGCATTTCTGAACCGCATACAGCCGCAGATCAGCCTGATTTCCTGCGCGTGGCCGGGACGGTACGGCCATCCGCACCGGGAGCTTCTGGAGCGGCTTCGTGCCTGCAAAAGCCATATCTACGGAACACCGGTGGATGGAGCCGTGACAGTACAGCTGAAGCGTGACCGCCTGGCGGTTCACGGATACCGGTCGGATGTGGAATTTCCCGTCTCCTGAATGGTCAAAAGCTCCGGCTGCTGCGGCACTGCGCAAACGTGCTTCTGCCGGAACGAAAGAAAGAGGATGGAATGAAAAGCATTTTAGAAGATATCAAAACGCAGAATTTTAAGCAGGCCTACCTGCTCTACGGGGAAGAAGCCTATCTGAAGCATCAGTATAAAAACAAGCTGAAAAACGCACTGCTCCCGGAGGACGACACGATGAATTTCTCCCGTTTTGAGGGAAAAGGAACCGAGATTCCAAAAGTGATTGACCTTGCGGAGACGATGCCGTTTTTTGCGGACCGCCGTGTGATTCTGCTGGAAAATACAGGATTTTTCAAAAACAAAGCCGACGCGCTGGCAGACTACATGGGATCCTTGCCGGATTATCTGGTGCTGATCTTCGTGGAGGAGGAAGTCGATAAGCGGAACCGTATGTACAAGGCGGTGCAGAAGCAGGGAAGAGCAGTGGAATTTGCTCGTCAGGACGAAAAGACGCTGATGACCTGGGTACTCGGCATGATGAAAAAAGAGGGAAAAAAGATCACGCGCCAGGATATGGAAGATTTTCTGGAAAAGACGGGCACGGATATGGGAAATATCTCGCAGGAGCTGGAAAAACTGCTCAGCTATACGATGGGAAGAGATGTGATCACGCGGGCGGATATCGAGGCAGTCTGCACAACGCAGATTACGAACCGGATTTTCGAGATGATCCGCGCGGTAACGGAGAAGAAGCAGCGGAAAGCGCTCGATCTGTATCAGGATCTGCTGGCTTTAAAGGAGCCGCCGATGCGGATTCTCTTTCTGCTGGCACGCCAGTTCAATCTGCTGCTGCAGGTCAAAGAGCTGCTGGCAGAGCACTGCGATCAGGCGACGATCGCAAAACGGACGGGACTGCAGAGCTTCGTTGTGCGGAACTATATTCCCATGTCGCGCCAGTATGCGGCGGAGGAATTAAAAGCGGCGGTCAATGACTGCGTGCAGATGGAAGAGGACGTGAAGACGGGAAAAATTTCCGATCTGCTGAGCGTGGAGCTGCTGATTACGAAATACAGCAGGGCGGCGTAAGAGCAGAGTTTTCTATAGCAAGACCCGAAAATAATGCAAAAAAGGCAGTGCTGCAGAGCGCGAATTGCAAGGAACAGATTTGAAGGCGTACCGGTACAGGAAAACTGGCCGATACGCCTTGTTCTGTGTTTATCAAAAGATCTGTCGCGGCGCACTCTTTTGGTAAGCATAAAAAAAGAACCCAGCCACATGACGGTATGACTAAGTTCTCTTTGTTTTATATCTTTATTATGCGATTGAGTTTACAGCTTTGCTCAGATTGGATACTTTTCTGGCAGCGTTGTTTTTATGATAAACGCCTTTAGAAGCAGCCTTGTCGATGGTAGAGATCGCATTTACTAATGCAGCAGCAGCAGCCTCTTTATCGTTTGCAGCAACAGCAGCATCTACTTTTTTCATAGAAGTCTTAACTGCAGAACGGATTGCTTTGTTACGGTCTGCCTTTGTCTGATTTACCAGGATTCTTTTCTTTGCGGATTTAATGTTAGCCAAACTGTACACCTCCAATATTTTTAAAATTAATGTGATTTAAGGGATGTTATTCAATGGAACAGACACGGGCGCTCCACTGAAACATGCTTTATTATCCTATAATATTTCGCATGGTTTGTCAATACATATTTTTGAAAAAATTGCAAAAACTACAACAAAAATACAGGAGAAGGAGAAGAGTATGATAGGAAAGTATAAGATGCGGACAGACCTGGCGATGGAGAATCAGGAAAAATTTGAGCGGGACCATGTGGAGATCTCCGGGGTCGAGATTGAGAAGAAGAAAAGAAAGGCGGAAATTCAGACAACCATTGTAAAAATCACATCGGAGCATGGTGCAAAAATGATGGGAAAGCCGAAAGGGACGTATGTGACGATCGAAGCGCCGCTGCTTTTGACGGCAGACGAGGAGGAGAGCCGGAAAGCGGCGGAGGAGTTTTCCCACTGTCTGATGGAAATGCTGCCGGAAGCGTGCGGATCCGTTCTTGTGGCCGGCCTCGGCAACCGCGGCATCACGCCGGATGCGCTCGGGCCGGAGACGGTGGAGCAGCTCAACGTTACGCGCCATCTGGTGCGCACCTACGGAAAGGAGGGAAGGGAAGTGAGTGCCCTTGCTCCCGGTGTCATGGCACAGACGGGCATGGAGGCAGTGGAAATCCTGCGCGGAACGGCAGAACAGACCCATCCAGATGTGATTCTCGCCGTGGATGCCCTTGCCGCATGCAGTATTCACCGGCTGAACTGTACGATCCAGCTTGCCGACACCGGAATCTGGCCGGGCTCCGGCGTCGGCAACCACCGCAATGCCTTAAATCAGGAGACGCTCGGCGTGCCGGTCATCGGAATCGGTGTGCCGACCGTTGTAGGGGCAGGAACGATCGTCCACGATGCCGTCGCAGGTGTTCTGGAATCGCTGGAGGAGTCCGAGATGGATGAATTTCTGGGAGAAGTCATTTCACCGGCGCTCGAAAGCCTTTACGTGACGACAAAAGAGATCGACGAGATGGTCCGCCGCCTGGCCGGGGTTCTTGCGGCAGGTATGAATCAGGCATTTTCCGGGGAACTGTAACATATCATGAATATGGTGATAATATGTGGAATGCCAGGCGAAATGGACGATGGTTCGGATGGGGATGTCTTTTCCTGTCCTGCAGTATACTGCTGTTCCGCAGTGCAGCGGTTATCCGGAAAAATCATTTCTCAGAGGGGAAAGTTCTGCTGCAGCGGGCGGCGGCACAGGCGGAGCAGTTATCTGTGGATGTGATGATGCCGCTTCTTTTTTATGACGGAAAAGAGGACGGAAGGGGATGGATGGAAAATCTCCTCGCGGCAGTGCGGGATCAGATACCGGCGCTTCGGGCGGGAAGCACGGCAGAAAATACGCTGTCTGCCGGGACAGAAGCAGCGGAAACGGATACGGCGAAGCAGGATTCGAATCCGGGACCGGGAGCAGAAAGCGGGCAGACAGAATCGAAGGAGCAGGGAACTGAGGAAGATCAAAAGGATGAAACTCAAAAAGATGAAACTCAAAAAGATGGAATGGAAATCACGGAGCCGGAGGCGACTATCGAAACCGGCGGCGCACCGCGTGAAATCCTCTACCCGGAGGCCGACACGATTCAGGAGACAATTTCCCCTGACCTTCTTGCTGACCCGCAGGCGCTCCTGAACCGCTTCTTCGTTGTCGATCCCAACACCTCGGTCCTGCCGGGCGAGATCGACGGCAGCACTCTGCTCGGAAAAGATCTGACCCTGCCGGAAAATGCCGAAGGCCCGCAGATTCTGATCTATCATACCCATTCGCAGGAAACCTTCGCCGATTCCCGTCCGGGAGAAAGAGCGGACACGGTAATCGGCCTCGGTGATGATCTGCAGGAGCTTCTGGAAAAGCAGTACGGATACGAAGTGCTTCATATTACAGAGGCATTTGACATGAAAGAAGGCTGTCTCGATCGGAGCCGCGCCTACAACTACGCGGAGCCGGTCATCGCAGCGGCGCTGGAAGAACACCCGTCCATTCAGGTCGTGATCGACCTGCACCGGGACGGGGTCAATGGTTCAAAACGTCTTGTGACAGAAATCAACGGAAAGCCGACCGCGCAGATCATGTTTTTCAACGGCCTTTCCCGCACGAAAGAAAGCGGCGAACTGACAAGCCTGCCCAATCCGTATCAGGCGGAAAACCTTGCATTTTCCTTTCAGATGGAGTATGAGGCAAAACAGTATTATCCCGGCTTTTCGCGCTGCATCTATTTAAAAGGCTACCGCTACAACCTCCATCTCCGCCCGAGATCTGTTCTTCTCGAGGTTGGTGCGCAGACGAATACGGTCGAGGAGGTGAAAAATGCAATGGGGCCGTTTGCGGATATCCTGCATAAGGTTCTGTCGGGCAAAAGTCCGGCATCAGGCGGATAAATTTATCTTGCTTTTTTGAGTGGAATTTCGTATCATACAAAATAGACATGAGATAAAATTGATATTTAACCCGTGAAAAAGCAGGAGGAAAAAACTTGTCAGGAATAGATCAGAGTAAAATTCGTAATTTTTGTATTATTGCCCATATCGACCATGGAAAATCAACCCTTGCGGACCGTATTATTCAGAAAACAGGCCTTTTGACCGAGCGTGAGATGCAGGATCAGGTGCTGGACAATATGGATCTGGAGCGTGAGCGCGGCATCACGATCAAGGCACAGGCAGTCCGTACCGTATACAAAGCGGCCGACGGCGAGGAGTACATTTTAAATATGATTGACACCCCGGGCCATGTTGACTTCAACTATGAGGTTTCCAGAAGCCTTGCCGCATGCGACGGCGCGCTGCTCGTTGTCGATGCATCGCAGGGTATCGAGGCGCAGACCCTTGCCAACGTCTACCTCGCCCTTGACCATGACCTGGATGTGTTCCCGGTCATCAACAAAGTAGACCTTCCAAGCGCCGAGCCGGACCGTGTCATTGCAGAGATCGAGGATGTCATCGGACTGGAAGCGCAGGATGCTCCGCGGATTTCCGCAAAAACCGGCCTGAACGTGGACGAGGTGCTCGAGCAGATCGTACAGAAAATTCCGGCACCGGAAGGTGATCCGACGGAACCGTTAAAAGCACTGATTTTCGACTCCGTCTACGATGCATACCGCGGCGTCATCATTTCCTGCCGTGTGATGGAAGGAAGCGTGAAAAAAGGAACGAGAATCCGCATGATGGCGACAGGCGCTGTCGAGGAAGTTGTCGAGGTCGGCTACTTCGGCGCAGGCCGTCTGATCCCGTGCGACGAGCTCTCCGCCGGAATGGTAGGCTATATCACCGCCAGCATCAAAAACGTGCGCGACACCCGCGTGGGTGATACCGTGACGGATGCCGACCGTCCGTGTGCAGAAGCACTGCCGGGATACAAAAAAGTCAACCCGATGGTATACTGCGGCATGTACCCGGCCGACGGCGCACAGTACGGCGATCTGCGCGACGCGCTGGAAAAACTGCAGTTAAACGATGCATCCCTCTTCTACGAGCCGGAGACATCGGCAGCACTGGGCTTTGGCTTCCGCTGCGGTTTCCTTGGACTGCTTCACCTGGAAATTATTCAGGAGCGCCTGGAGCGTGAGTACAATCTGGATCTCGTGACGACCGCACCGAGCGTTATCTATAAGGTTCACAAAACCGACGGAACCGTCATTGACCTGACCAACCCGTCGAATCTGCCGGACCCGTCCGAGATTGATTATATGGAAGAGCCGCTGGTAAAAGCAGAGATTATGGTGACGACCGACTACATCGGACCGATCATGGAGCTCTGCCAGCAGAGACGAGGCCAGTATCAGGGAATGGAATACATGGAGACGACGCGTGCGATGCTTCATTACCATCTCCCGCTGAATGAGATTATCTACGATTTCTTTGATGCCTTAAAATCCCGCTCCAAAGGTTACGCGTCATTCGACTACGAGCTGCTCGGCTATGAGAGAAGCGAGCTTGTAAAACTCGATATCCTCGTCAATAAAGAAGAAGTGGATGCGCTGTCCTTCATCGTATTCGAGGGATCTGCGTACGAGCGCGGAAGAAAGATGTGCGAGAAGCTCAAAGAAGAGATTCCGCGGCAGCTCTTCGAAATCCCGATCCAGGCGGCTGTCGGATCGAAGATTATCGCCAGAGAAACCGTCCGCGCGATGCGCAAAGACGTCCTCGCCAAGTGCTACGGCGGCGATATTTCCCGAAAGAAGAAGCTGCTGGAGAAGCAGAAGGAAGGTAAGAAGCGGATGCGCCAGGTAGGAAACGTGGAGATTCCGCAGAAAGCCTTTATGAGCGTGCTGAAACTGGATGAAAATTAAGAAATAAAAATGAGACCGGCCTGTCGGCGCCGCCTGCTGTTGCGGGAGCGCAGGGGCCGGTCTTTCGATCGTACGGAGGAAAAGCAGAATGAATAAAAAAAGAAAACCACTGGAACTCTATGTGCATATCCCGTTCTGCATCCGGAAATGCGCCTACTGTGATTTTGTCTCGGGACCGGGCACGAAAGCAATGCAGAAGGAGTATGAAGAGGCTCTGCTGGCAGAAATCGATGCAGCGGAAGAGACGGCAGAAAGTGAAGTGATTTCCGTCTTTTTCGGCGGCGGAACACCATCCGCAGTGGATGCCGGAATGCTCGCCCGTGTGATGGAAAAACTGCGGAGCAAGTACGTTTTTTCAGAGGATGCTGAGATTACGCTGGAGGCCAATCCGGGAACGCTGGATGCGGAAAAACTGAAATGTTACAGGAAGAGCGGCTTCAACCGGATCAGTATCGGCTGTCAGTCGGTTCACGATGAGGAGCTGAAACGGCTGGGAAGAATCCACACGTTTGCGGAATTTCAGGAGAGTTTTGCACTGGCACGGGATGCCGGGTTTGCGAATATCAACGTGGATCTGATGTCAGGTCTGCCGGAGCAGAGTGAAGAGAAATGGGAAGAGAGTCTTCGGACGATCGCGAAGCTTTCCCCGGAGCACATTTCCGCCTACAGCCTGATCGTGGAGCCGGGGACCCCGTTTGCGGAGCAGAAACTGGATCTGCCGGATGAGGACACAGAACGCGAAATGTATGCCAGAACGGCGGAAATCCTCACAGAATACGGTTTTTTCCAGTATGAGATTTCTAATTATGCAAAGCCGGGCTTCGCATGCCGCCACAATATTGGCTACTGGAAAAGGACGGATTATCTGGGGTTCGGGCCTTCCGCGGCATCGTTATTCGGAAACTGCCGGTGGACGAACACGGCAGATCGATCTTTGTATCTGAAAGCGTGCGGAGCACTGGAAAAGATCCGTGAGGATGAGGAAATTCTTTCCCGGCAGGATGCCATGGAAGAATTTATGTTTCTCGGCCTTCGAATGACACAAGGGATCTCGACGGCGGAGTTTGAGGAGCAGTTTGGAAAGGAGATCCATGCCGTATACGGCGGGGTTCTGAAGAAATACGAAGCGATGCATCTTTTACAGGAACACAGCGGGCGCCTGGCTCTGACACGCGATGGGATTTCCGTCAGCAATGTGATTCTGGCAGATTTTCTGCTGTAAAAAGATGATAAAGAAATAGAACAAATGTTTGCATAACGCACGGCAGTGTGCTATAATGGGAGAAAACGAGACAAGATTCCTGTCCCTGTCCGGACAGGGATTCAAATTAATAAGAGGAACAGTTATGGCAGAGAAAAAAGAGTTTATCAGAATACGGGGAGCCAGGGAGAACAACCTGAAAGCACTGAATGTCGATATCCCAAGAAACCAGTTTGTTGTATTTACGGGCCTCAGCGGTTCGGGAAAGAGTTCGCTTGCGTTTGACACGATCTATGCGGAGGGCCAGCGGCGGTACATGGAGAGCCTTTCCTCCTACGCGCGCCAGTTCCTGGGACAGATGGAAAAACCGAATGTGGACAGCATCGAAGGCCTGCCGCCTGCTATTTCGATCGATCAGAAATCGACGAACCGGAACCCGCGTTCCACCGTCGGAACCGTGACGGAGATTTACGATTACTTCCGTCTTCTGTACGCGAGAATCGGTATTCCGCACTGCCCGAAGTGCGGAAAAGTCATCAGCCGCCAGTCGGTGGACCAGATGGTCGATCAGATCATGGCACTCCCGGAGCGGACGAAAATCCAGCTTCTCGCGCCGGTTGTGCGCGGCCGCAAGGGAAGACACGAAAAGGTGCTCGAACAGGCAAAACGCAGCGGCTATGTCCGCGTGATGATTGACGGCAGCCAGTATGAGCTGTCCGAGGAGATTACGCTGGATAAGAACCTGAAACACAACATTTCCATTATTGTGGACCGTCTTGTAGTCAAACCGGACATTGAGAAACGTCTGACGGATTCCGTCGAGAATGTACTGGATCTGGCGGACGGCCTTCTGGTGGTCGACACGATGGACGGAAATCAGCTCAACTTCAGCCAGAGCTTTTCCTGCCCGGACTGCGGCATCAGCATGGAGGAGATTGAGCCGAGAAGCTTTTCCTTCAACAACCCGTTCGGCGCCTGCCCGAGCTGTGCCGGTCTTGGCTACAAGATGGAGTTCGACGAGGATCTGATGATTCCGGACAAGAACGTATCCATTGCAGACGGAGCCATTACCGTGCTCGGCTGGCAGTCCTGCACGGATAAATCGAGCTATACGAGAGCCGTTCTCGATGCGCTCGCAGAGGAGTACGATTTTTCCCTTTCCACCCCGTTTTGTGAATATCCGAAAAAAATTCACGATATCCTGATTTACGGAACGAACGGAAAATCTGTCAAGGTGCATTACCGCGGCCAGCGCGGCGTCGGTGTGTACGATGTGGCTTTTGAGGGGCTGATCAAAAATGTGGAGCGCCGCTACCGCGAAACCGGATCGGATTCTACGAAACAGGAATACGAAACCTTCATGCGTGTGACCCCGTGCCAGGCGTGCCATGGCCAGCGTCTGAAACCGACATCGCTTGGTGTGACGGTCGGAGACAAAAACATTTTTGAAGTAACATCCCTTTCCATCGACAATCTGCAGGAGTTTATGCAGAACCTCGAACTCTCCGAACAGCAGCTGCTGATCGGAAAGCAGATTTTAAAAGAGATCCGTGCGCGAGTGAGCTTCCTCGCGGATGTCGGATTAAACTATCTGA
This sequence comes from Fusicatenibacter sp., assembly GCF_977045365.1. Lineage (NCBI taxonomy): Bacteria > Bacillati > Bacillota > Clostridia > Lachnospirales > Lachnospiraceae > Fusicatenibacter > Fusicatenibacter sp. Next base: position 62,060 of record NZ_CDRRUH010000002.1, on the reverse strand, counting down.
CCCTGGCGCGCGGAACGGCATCGCTGTCCGGAGGTGAGGCGCAGAGAATCCGTCTGGCAACGCAGATCGGCTCCGGCCTTGTCGGTGTCGCCTATATTCTCGACGAGCCGAGTATCGGCCTGCACCAGAGAGACAACGACAAACTTCTCGCGACGCTGAAACACCTGCGCGATCTCGGAAACAGCCTGATCGTCGTGGAGCACGACGAGGATACGATGCGCGCCGCTGACTGCGTTGTCGATATCGGCCCGGGAGCCGGTGAGCACGGCGGAGAGCTGGTGGCGATCGGAACGGCGGAAGATCTGATGAAAAATCCGAATTCCATCACCGGAAAATACTTGAGCGGAGAGCTGAAAATTCCGGTTCCGTCCGAGCGCAGAAAGCCGACGGGCTGGCTGAAGGTAGTCGGAGCAAAAGAGCACAATCTGAAAAATATCAACGTGAATTTCCCGCTCGGTGTCATGACCTGCGTGACCGGAGTCTCCGGATCGGGAAAGAGTTCCCTTGTCAATGAAATTCTGTACAAACGGCTGGCAAGAGATCTGAACCGTGCGCGGACGATTCCGGGTGCACACAAAGACATCATCGGTATGGAACAGCTTGATAAGGTCATCGACATCGACCAGTCCCCGATCGGAAGAACACCGCGTTCCAATCCGGCAACGTACACAGGTCTGTTCGATCAGATCCGCGATCTGTTTGCGGCAACGCAGGATGCCAAGGCACGCGGCTACAAGAAGGGACGCTTCAGCTTCAATGTGAAGGGCGGCCGGTGCGAGGCCTGCGGCGGCGACGGTATCCTGAAGATCGAAATGCACTTCCTGCCGGATGTCTATGTGCCGTGTGAGGTCTGCCATGGAAAACGGTACAACCGTGAGACACTGGAAGTCAAATATAAAGGAAAGAGCATCTACGATGTGCTGAATATGACGGTCGAGGAGGCACTGGAATTCTTCCGGCCGGTACCGTCGATTTTCCGAAAATTACAGACCCTGTACGATGTCGGCCTTTCCTACATCCGCCTCGGCCAGCCGTCCACCACGCTGTCCGGCGGAGAAGCGCAGCGTATCAAGCTCGCAGCAGAGCTGAGCCGCCGCGGCACGGGAAAAACGATCTACATTCTCGACGAGCCGACGACGGGACTTCATTTTGCGGATGTCCACAAACTGGTGGAGATTCTGCACCGCCTGTCCGAGGGCGGAAATACCGTCGTTGTCATCGAGCACAATCTGGATGTTATCAAGACGGCAGACTATATTATTGATATCGGACCGGAGGGCGGAGACGGCGGCGGAACCGTGATTGCGTGCGGAACGCCGGAAGAAGTGGCCAAGAGCCCGGTATCCTACACCGGAAAATATGTCGAAAAATATCTCTAAAAAATCCTTTCCATTTTAAAAGGGATTGTATATAATAAGAAGCGGGTTGGGTTCAGAACACATTCGATCCTTTTGTGTTTCGGGTGTTTTGAACCCGAACTTATTCTATACAAATTTCAAACAGATTAAAATAAAGAAAAATAAAAGAGAACAGGAAAGGGGATTACTATGGCTGCAACGACCGATATCGGAATTGATCTGGGGACGTCCAGCATCCTGGTCTATGCCAAGGGAAAAGGCATTGTATTAAAGGAGCCGTCCGTAGTTGCGTATGATAAAGATGCAGATAAAGTACGGGCAATTGGAGAAGAAGCGCGTCAGATGATTGGACGGACACCGGGCAATATTATGGCGGTCCGGCCCATGCGGCAGGGCGTGATCACGGACTTTCTGATCACCGAGCGCATGCTGCGCTACTTTATCCAGAAGGCAATGGGAAGAAGAGCATTCCGGAAACCGAGAATCAGTATCTGTGTGCCGTCCGGTGTGACGGAAGTAGAGCGGAAGGCTGTGGAGGAGGCAACGTACCAGGCGGGAGCCCGGGAAGTGCTGATCGTGCCGGAGCCGGTGGCAGCGGCAATCGGATCAGGAATTGACATTACGAAACCATGTGGAAATATGATTGTGGACATCGGCGGAGGCACGACGGATATCGCTGTGATCTCGCTTGCGGGAACCGTTGTTTCCAATTCGGTCAAGATTTCCGGTGAGACATTTGACCAGGATATCATCCGCTATGTACGGAAAACATACAACGTATTTATCGGAGAACAGACCGCAGAGGCAGTGAAAATCCGCATCGGTTCTGCTTATCCGCGGGCCGAGGAAAAAACGATGGAGATCAAGGGAAGAAACGTCATCACCGGACTTCCGGCGACGATTACGGTTTCCTCCGACGAAATCCGAGGTGCCCTTGCCCAGACGACAAACCAGATTGCGGATGCAATCTGTGCCGTGCTGGAAAAAACGCCGCCGGAACTGGCATCCGATGTTTCCGACCGCGGCATTATCCTGACCGGAGGCGGCAGTCTCCTTGCCGGAATGGACGAGCTGATCCAGGAGCGGACCGGCATCAATACCGTGACAGCAGAAAATCCGGCGAGCGTCGTTGCGCTTGGAACCGGCCAGTACCGCGAAGTGATGAATGAATTTGAAAGCCAGTTTTGATAAAAGATGAGTGAAAAAGAAAAAGTAGAAGGCTACGTAGAACACATTATTTTCCGAAATGAGGAGAACGGCTATACCGTCCTGAATCTGAGCATGAAGGGGCGCGGGCTGACATGCGTCGGCACGCTTCCGATGATCGGAGAGGGCGAGCTGATCGAGGCTTCCGGAGATTATATTGAACATGCTGCCTATGGAAAGCAGTTCCGCATTGAATCCTATGAGACGAAAGTCCCACAGGATTCTGTTGCATTGGAGCGGTATCTCGGTTCCGGTGCGATCAAAGGAGTCGGTGCGGCGCTGGCGGCAAGAATTGTGCGCCGCTTCGGTGACGATACGCTTCGGATCATCGAGGAAGAGCCGGAGCGCCTCGCGGAGGTAAAGGGAATCAGCGAGCGGAAAGCGCGTGAAATTGCACAGCAGGTGGCAGAAAAAGCCGAAATGCAGAATGCGATGATTTTCCTCTCGGGATATGGCATTGCGCTGAATCTCGGTGCAAAGATTTATCAGCAGTACGGGGACAATGTGTACCGGATTTTAAAGGAAAACCCGTATAAAATGGCGGAAGATATCGCAGGCGTGGGATTTCGGACGGCGGATGAGATCGCCGGAAAAATCGGGATTGCCGTGGACAGCGAATTCCGCATCAAAAGCGGTCTTTCGTATGTGCTGAATCAGGCGACGGCAGAAGGCCATGTCTATCTGCCGGAACCGGTGCTGCTTCGGAGAGGGCAGGAACTTCTCGGCGTAGAACCGGAGCGGATGCAGAAATATCTGCAGGATATGGCAATCGACAAAAAAGCGGTCATCCGCGAGCTCCCGGCCGAACGGGAAGGGGATGAGCCGCTGCGGATTGTGTACGCCAGCCAGTATTATTATCTGGAACTGAGTACGGCGCGCATGCTGCATGAACTGAATATTACATGTGAGGAAGACCGTGAGGCAATCGAAAAGCGGAGCGGAAAGATCGAGAAAAAATATCAGATTGAGCTGGATGAGATGCAGAAGACGGCAGTCGTTGAGGCGGCATGCAGCGGTCTTATGATCCTGACCGGAGGTCCCGGAACCGGAAAAACGACGACCATCAATGCGATGATCCATTATTTTGAGGCAGAAGGCCTCGACATTTTCCTGGCAGCGCCGACCGGAAGAGCGGCGAAACGAATGACAGAGGCAACTGGCTGTGAGGCATGCACGATCCACCGTCTTCTGGAACTGACGGGAAATGTGGATGACTCCTCGGCAAATGTGCATTTTGAGCGGAACGCAGATAATCCGCTCGACGCGGATGTCATCATCATTGATGAGATGTCGATGGTTGATATCCACCTGATGCATGCCCTTCTTTCCGCAATTGTGCCGGGAACAAGGCTGATCCTGGTGGGAGACCAGAACCAGCTTCCAAGTGTCGGCCCGGGCAGTGTCCTCCGGGATCTGATCCGTTCGGAATGCTTTCCGATTGTCTGCCTGACGCACATTTTCCGGCAGGCATCCCAGAGCGATATTGTTGTCAATGCACATAAGATCCATAATGGGGAAGAGGTTATACTGGACAATAAGAGCAAAGATTTCTTCTTTCTGAAACGGTACGATGTCAACGTGATCTGGAAAGTGCTGGTGACGCTGGTGTCCCAGAAACTGCCGCGTTATGTGGATGCCCGCCCGCAGGATATCCAGATTTTGACTCCGATGCGGAAAGGTGCACTCGGGGTGGAAAATCTGAATCAGATTCTGCAGAAATACCTGAACCCGCCCGCACCGGACAAAGCCGAGCGGGAAAATGGAGGTAATATCCTCCGCGAGGGCGACAAGGTCATGCAGATCCGCAACAATTACCAGATGGAGTGGGAAATCCGCGGCATCAACGGAATCGTGGCGGAGCGCGGTATGGGTGTATTCAACGGAGATCTCGGCATGATCCGGAGCATCAACCCGTATACCGAGGTGATCACCGTGGAGTTTGAGGAAGGAAAATTCGCAGACTATACGTTCAAACAGGCGGACGAGCTGGAGCTCGCCTACGCAACAACGATACATAAAGCGCAGGGAAGCGAGTACCCGGCGGTTGTGATTCCGCTGCTCGGCGGCCCGCGCATGCTGATGACGCGGAATCTTCTGTATACGGCCGTGACGAGAGCCAGAAAGTGCGTCACCATCGTCGGAAGTGATGTGACATTCCAGGCAATGATCGGAAATCATATCGAGGCGAACCGGTATACAACGCTCGCCAGAAGAATCCGGGAAATGCAGGAAGAAAACGCGTAAACACGTTTTTCCGGGGCATGGATGCGGCTGCATCCGGCAGAGTGGATAAGGGAAAGCGCAGGTTACATGAAAGAAAAAAACAAAACAGGAAACTGGCTTTTAAATGCAGTTTATCCGAGACGATGTCCCATCTGTGACGGACTGCTGTCACGCGAGGAGCTGTATCTATGCCGGAATTGTGTGGAAAAGATCCATCCGATTCTGGGCGCGCGGTGCAAAAAATGCGGGAAACCCGTGGGCAGTGAGGAAGAGTTCTGCCGGGACTGCAGCAGAACGAGGCACAGCTTCGACCGCGGTTTTGCGCCGTACGGTTACCACGGGGAACTCGAGGCTTCCCTGATGCGGTTCAAATATCATGAACGGCAGGAATACGCCGGATTTTATGCTCACGCGGCGTTTTCCTATGTGGGAAAGCAGATCCAGAGAAGAAATCCGGAGGTGCTCGTTCCGGTGCCGCTTCATCCGGCGAGACAGCGGCAGCGCGGCTACAATCAGGCGGAGGTATTTGCAGAAAAGCTGGCAGAAGAAATGGAACTTCCCATGAATGCCCGCCTGATCCGCCGTGTGAAAAAAACAAAACGCCAGAAAGAGCTTGGTCCCGCCGAGCGGCGGAAAAACCTGGAGGGAGCTTTCGCATTGGCAAAGCCGGGACAGATGAAATACTGCCGGATTCTTCTGGTAGATGACATTTACACAACGGGAAGCACGGTTGATGCCATTGCGTCACTGTTGAAAGTGAATGGAGCAGAACAGGTGGATTTTGTTTGTGCGGCAATTGTAAAATAGTGGTTACTGTTCACTCAGCAGTGAAACACTTGCTGTTTCGCTGCGTAAGAAAGTGATTCAGGTGTGAGCAGCCCTCCTTTTGCGAAGCAAAACTTTAAATGAGGGCAGCGAATGTTACAGTTCGCTGGGTACCAGTGAACTGTAACAAATAGTGTGTGAATATTTTGAGAATAGCTTTCCAATATCGGAAATATATGGTAAAATAAACATAATTTAGAACGGGAAGAGGAGACCAAGAGGCATGTTGGACGAAAAAAGGATTCGTCAGATGACAAAACTGGCTTTTTTCGAAAAAAAAGAAGAAAAAAATGCCTTACGAATCGGCCGTTATTTTCGGAGTGATTACATCGGAAAAGAGCTTCTGAAAAATTTTTTTCTGGCTTCCATCGGATACATTCTGGTACTTGCGGTTGCAGTCTTATATCATATTGAATGGTTGTTGGACGAGATAGACACAATCGACCTGCAGTTTGCAGCGGGGTGTCTGATCGCGTCCTATCTGTGTTTTCTGGCAGTCTATTCCATTGCCGTGTATGTGATCAGCACGATCCGTTACCAGAGAGCACAGAAAAAGCTGAAATGGTATGGAAAAGAGCTGGATGACCTGCAGAACATGTATGAGGAACAGGAAAAAAGCGGGAAGAAATCCGGGCGCAGGAGGAAGGAAACATGACAGTATTGATCGAACTGAAAGAAAAATTAAAAGAGTTTTACGGCTCCTGCAGCGGAATCGTACTTCCGATTGTGAAATTTCTGCTCGCTCTTGCTGTATTTCGTAGTATTAATTCCAATCTCGGCTATCTGAAGATGCTGAACAGCATGTATGTGGTATTGATACTGTCACTGATCTGCGCCATCCTGCCATTGAATGGAATGGTTTTCCTTGCAATGCTGGTGATCATTGGGCACTGCTTTGCACTTCACATGGTAATCGCGGGTCTTGCGGCGCTGGTTCTGCTGGTGCTCTGGTTTCTATATCTTCGCTTTGTGCCGAAGGATGCGCCGGCACTCCTTTTGACACCGCTCGCATTCTGGCTTCACGTGCCATCTGCCGTTCCGGTTGCCTATGGTCTTGCCGGTACGCCGCTCTCCGCATTTTCTGCGGCCTGCGGTATCGTTGTCTACTATATGTGCGACATGATTCATGGAAAGATGGAGCCGCTGATTCATGCGGCGGAAGCACCGGAGATCACGGCGGTCGTACAGGAATTTTTCAACGGCCTCTTCCGCAATGAGGAAATGCTGCTGGTTCTGATCGCCTGCGCACTGACCGTACTTCTTGTCAATGCAGTCCGCCACAGCAGTGCGGACTATGCATGGCAGATTTCCATTGTGGCAGGTTCGGTTGCCTATGCGGTTATTATGATTGCCGGAAGCCTGGCACTGGATGTACAGATTGCACTCCCGATGGTTCTGATCGGGGCGGCGGCCGGCTGTCTGGTTGGATTTGTTCTGGAGTTTTTCCTGTTCGGTGCAGACTACACCCGGACAGAATACCTGGAATATGATGACGACGATTATTATTACTACGTAAAAGCCGTTCCAAAATTCAATGTGACAAAGGCACAGCGCCGTGTGACTTATATTCGGAATGAAAAGAAAAAAGAACCGGATCTGACAGACGAGGAACTCGATGCTCTGGCAAATCTTGGACATACAGAAGAATCCGGGAACAGCAGGGATCTTGATGAGATCGAGGAAAAAGAAGAAATAGAAGAAATAAACGAAACAGAAGAAATTCAGGAAGAAGAAATTCAGGAAGAAGAAATTCCGCCGCTGGACGAGGGCGATTATCAGGATGTGGATTATAAGAGCATGCTGGAGGACACCTTAAAGGATCTTTAAAAGAATTTTGAAAATCAGAAGAAAACCGGCCGGGGGAAAAGAAAGGAAGTGACAGTGTGCGTGGCGTGTGGAACTGGATTGTCACAAGAACGGCAGACTACGGGCTGCCAAAACAAATTGAACTGATTGATATTGTGCAGATTCTGCTCATTGCATTTTTCGTCTATCACCTGATCCGCTGGCTGCAGAATACAAAGGCTTATACGCTGATGAAAGGTATTTTTCTGATTGGTGTCTTTGTCATCATTGCAAACGTGCTGAAAATGCAGACGATTCTGTGGCTGTTCGGAAACATCGGCGGGGCGGCGATCACAGCGGTTGTAATTATCTTTCAGCCGGAGCTTCGAAGAGTGGTCGAGCAGATTGGAGAAAAGAATCCGCTGTCTGCCATTTCTTTTGCGAGCGGCCAGGAGGAAAATGAACGGTTCAGTGACAAAACCATCAATGAACTGGTAAGGGCCAGTTTTGAAATGGGAGAAGTAAAGACCGGAGCGCTGATCGTCATCGAAAAGACCATCACCCTGGAGGAATATGAAAAGACCGGAATCCCGATTGACGGCGTTCTGACCAGCCAGCTGCTGATCAATATTTTCGAACACAATACGCCGCTGCACGACGGAGCTGTGATTGTACGGAACAACCGTGTCACGGCAGCAACATGTTACCTGCCGCTGTCCGACAACATGGATCTGAACAAGAATCTTGGAACACGCCACCGTGCAGGTGTCGGCATCAGTGAGGTGACGGATTCCTTTACGATTATTGTCTCCGAGGAAACCGGAAATGTGTCGTATGCTTCCGGCGGAGAACTCCACACGGCAGTAACACCGAGCGACCTTCGGGAGCAGCTTCACAAAATCCAGAAGCTCGCGAAAAAGCCGGAAGAGAAGAAAGGATGGCATATCCGCGGAATGCGTCAGAAAGTGGAGGGAGAGAAGAAATGAAAAAGAAAATTCTGGAAAAGATTCTGAACAATCTCCCTTTGAAAATTCTTTCTATCCTGATTGCCATTGTAATCTGGTACGTTGTGGTCAGTGTGAATGACCCGATTGTGAAAGAACGCTTTGATGTCCCCGTGCAGGTGACCAATGAAGCCTACATCGCAGCCGGAAAGAAAACATACCAGATTGCGGAGGAATACCAGACGGTCACCGTTACCGTCACAGATAACAACTCCGTTGTCAGCAGGCTGAAAGCATCGGATATCACCGTTACGGCCGATCTGACCCAGATTGTAACGATGGATACCAACCCTGTTTATGTGCCGATCAAGGCAACGTGCTCGATGGTAAAACAGGAAAAACTGAGCACGGTCACAGCGACAATCCCTGTGGAAATCGAAGATGTGGACAGTGCGAAATTTCCGATCACAATTGACGCAGGAAATACGAAACCGGCAAAAGATTACGAAGTGGGAACGATGACTTCCGATCCGGAGAGCATCACCATTTCCGGCCCGGCGTCCCTGATCAATAAGATCAGCAGTGTTGTGGCAAAAGTAGATGTAACCAATATGCGAAGCTCCGGAACCGTCACGGCGGATCTGATGATTATTGATAAAAACCAGGATGAGATGCCGGAATCCCAGATGGAATTTTTGAATTTCGACAACGGCTCCCCGCAGGTGGATGTGGATATTGAACTGTGGCGCCGTGTATCTGGTATTAAGCTGAGTGCACTGTACAGTGGAACTCCGGCAGACGGCTATCAGATTAAAAATATCTATACCACACCGGAGGAAATCACCGTTGCCGGATCCGAGGAGGCACTTGCAAAGCTGGCGGATGAAGGCAATACGATTGAAATTTCGGAAGACTATACCTCCGTTGCAGGACAGCGCTCCGATGTGGAGACGACGGTTGACTTAAGCGATGTTCTCGCCGATGTGACAGATCTGAAAGTATCCTCCAGTTCGTCTGCATCCGTTACCGTTCACGTAACGGTTATGCCGAATGAGAGCAGGGAATTTGAACTTGATGTCGATCAGATCGAGACGGGCAATCTTCAGTCCACTTATACCGTTTTGTATGATCAGACACAGCTTGCAATCCGCATTAAAGCATCGGACAAAAATCTGGCCAAATTAGATACTTCCCAGATCAACGCATCCATAGATCTGAATGGAATGGGTGTCGGGGATTACGAGGTACCGGTAAAAATCACACTGCCGGATGGCTATGAGCTCGTAGACAGTGTCAAGACAACGATTCATATCAAAGAAAAAGCAGTAGCAAATAAAACGACAGGAACAAATTAGGAGGGAAACCAATGGTAAGCGGAAAAGTGACCGTGAAAAATCCAACCGGCCTTCATCTTCGCCCGGCCGGAACCCTGTGCAAACAGGCAATGCAGTTTAAATCATCTATTACATTCCACTACGGAGATGGAAATACAGCAAATGCAAAGAGCGTCTTAAGCGTCCTTGGCGCATGCGTCAAATGCGGAGACGAAATTGAGCTGTTCTGCGAGGGAGAGGACGAGGAGGAAGCTCTGCAGTTCCTTGTCAATTCCATCCGGACGGGACTTGGGGAAGAACTGTAAGGAGAAAGAACAATGAAGAAATATGATTATGTTCTGGTTGGCGCCGGTCTGTATTCCGGAGTGATTGCTTATCTTGCCGGTCAGGCAGGGAAAAGCTGTCTTGTACTGGAACGAAGAGATCATACAGGCGGAAATATTTACTGCGAAGAAATCGAGGGAATTCATGTACACAAGTATGGAGCGCATATTTTCCATACTTCGAATAAAGAGGTGTGGCAGTTTGTCAATTCGCTGTCAGAATTCAACCGTTATACAAACTCGCCGATTGCCAACTACAAAGGCGAAATTTATAATATGCCGTTCAATATGAATACCTTCAGTAAAATGTGGGGAATCCGCACACCGGAAGAGGCGAAAACAATCATCGAAGAGCAGAGAAAAGCTGTTCCGGGAGAGCCGAAAAATCTGGAAGAGCAGGCGATCAAACTGGTTGGAAAAGATATTTATGAAAAGCTGGTTAAGGGTTATACAGAAAAGCAGTGGGGAAGAGACTGCAGTGAGCTGCCGAGCTTTATCATCAAACGGCTTCCGGTGCGCTTTACGTATGACAACAACTATTTCAATGACCTTTATCAGGGAATTCCGATTGGCGGCTATAACGTTCTGACAGAGCGGCTTTTTGAAAAAGCGGATGTACAGACAGGTGTTGATTTTCTGGAAGATAAAGAAAAGTACCTGGCGATGGGTGAGACAGTGATTTACACCGGAGCGATTGATGCGTTTTACGATTATGCACTTGGCAAGCTGGAATACCGTACGGTGCGCTTTGAAACAGAAGTGCTGGATACCGACAATTATCAGGGCGTGGCTGTAGTAAATTACACCGATCGGGAGACACCGTATACGCGTGTGATCGAACACAAGCATTTCGAATTCGGAACCCAGAAAAAGACAGTCATTTCCAGAGAGTATTCCACCGACTGGAAAGAGGGGATGGAGCCGTACTACCCGGTGAACGATGCCAGAAACCAGGAGCTTTATCAGAAATATGCCGCACTTGCGGAAAAAGAAGAGAAGGTTATCTTTGGCGGAAGACTTGGAGAATACAAGTATTACGATATGGACAAAGTCATTGAGGCTGCACTGAACCAGTGGGAGAAAATGCAGCGGTAGGAAAAAGAACTGCAAACGGAAATCAATCAAAACGGACTGCGCACTTGACAGCAGTCCGTTTTTTGACTATATTATAAACGATATCCGGCTGGAAAATACCGGAAAAATAAGAAAATGAAAGAGGTCGTTATGAGAAAAGAATATGATGACGAGGGTGAAATCCCGGAAAGACGCCATTCCTCAGGAAAGAAAAAGAAGAAATTCGGCTGGGTTAATGTGCTCACCATCCTTCTCGTAGTTGTACTGGTTGTGCTCGTCGGTGTCTATGCTGTAATCAATCACTATTACAGCAAGAGTAACTATGTAAGCGACGATAAAATCACGATCAATAAATCCACAGAGGTTGAGACCGAAAGTACCGGGCTGACCGATGAGGAGACGGATGCCCTGCAGTCTGAGATTTTAAATGAGACACAGGACATTGAACTTCCAAACAACAATAACGTGTACAACATTCTGCTGATCGGTGTTGACCGTCGTGACAAAACGTGGTATGGAAACTCCGATTCCATGATTCTGATGTCCATCAATAAAGATACAAAACAGATCCACATGACATCCTTTATGCGTGACCTGTATGCAAATATCCCGGATGTCGGTGTGAAAAAACTGAATGCAGCCTGCGCATACGGCGGCGGTCCGCTGGTTGTACGAACCATCGAGGACAACTACAAACTGCCGATTGACAATTATGCAAGTGTTGACTTCGATTCCATGATTGACATTATCGATGCCATCGGCGGAATCGAGCTTTCGCCGAGCGATGATGAAATCCGTGTAGCGAACCACTATGTTGATGAAATGTGCAGACTCCGTAATGTGGATGCTTCCGCCCATCAGTATACAGCAGGCGGAGAGCAGCATGTGGATGGCTATCAGGCAGTTGCATATGCAAGAATCCGTTACGTTGGAAATTCTGATTATCAGAGAACGGAGCGTCAGCGAGAGGTTTTAAGCAAGATGATGCAGAAAATGAAATCGTCAAGCGTAACAGAACTGAGTGCACTGGCGGATACCATTCTTCCAAGTGTTACCCATAACATTGATCAGTCTACATTGATGACATTGATCGGAGAGCTGCCGACAATTCTGTCCTACGAGATTGTACAGAGCCGTGTACCGTACGACGATTTGTACTCCAGCAAGGGTGAGATGCTCGTTCCGGACTTTGCATCAACCATCTCGAGACTTCAGACAGAGATCTATGGATCTACCACGGTAAACGAATAAAAGAACAGTAAAAAGCCTTCTGTTTCCGGTCAGAAAACCGGTGTCAGGAGGTTTTTTCTGCCCGAAAAACAGGAAAAAATCATAAGAAATTTGTAAGGTATTTTACTGCCGGATAACTTGAAATAGATGGAAAAATGTAGTAAGCTATAAATTGAATAAGAGTAAACAATGGGAGGATGAATAAGAATGAAAAGAAAGTTTCTGGCCGCGGCCGTACTTGGCGTCATGGTAAGTGTTACCCCAGCCGGTGCGTATGCAGCTTCTACAGAAACCAGTCCATTACCGGTAAACTCGGAAAGTGAAACCACAGTACAGAGTGAGGCGGAAGAAACAACTCCGGCACCGACGGAAACACCAGAGGTTACACCGAGCGAGACTCCGGCTCCAACCGAAGCGCCGATCACAACACCAACTGAGATTCCTTCCGAGATCTCGACACTGGATTCAGCGGTAAGCAGTCTGAAAGAAGGCTGGAACAGTGTTGAGCAAGATGGAAAGAAACTGTTTCAGTACGGAGTTTTGGATGAGAATAATAAGGTGGTAGCTGCTACCGGACCAATAGAAATCGACGGTGTCGGTTATGTGTTTGATGAAAACGGCTACATGCTGACCGGTGAAGTAGAACTTACGGATAAAGATGGAAAAACCGGAACCTACTACTTGAATACAGAAGGGGAAGATCCTGCAAAAGACGGACTTGGTTCGATGCAGCAGGGTATCTGTGAAGGAAAAGTATTTGCACCGGAACTGAAAAGAAATGAACTTGTTACACTCGAATTTAATGATGGAAGCGTAGACGATTACTATGCGGATGAAAACGGCTATGCCATCTGGAGCAAGACCCAGAAGGTAGGAGATAAAACATATCTGTTTGGTGAGGAAGGAGCCCGCATCAAAGAGCCAGGTTTCCAGGTCGTTACCGATGGAAACGGTGAAGCACATACCTACTATCTGAATGAAGACGGCACGGTATCGCTTGGAAATCATACTGTATATCAGCAAGGGGACCGTAGGGTAGCCTGGCTGACCGTTGATTCCATCTGGCATCTGGTGGATGCAGAAACTGGAGAACTTCTTTCCGGCTGGCAGATGGTAGACAACAGCCTTTATTATCTGAAACCGGCATCTTTCGATGAAGAAGGATATCTGTTAACCGGAAGTTACGAGATGGAAACCGGTAATCAGAAAAATAAATCCGGCTGGGCACAGATTGATGGAAAATGGTACAGCTTCCGAAGCTGGGGCGGCGTACGGACAGGCTGGTTCAATTACGATGGAAATAAATATTATCTCCATGAAGACGGTCATATGGAAGACAACGCGCTGAATGTGAACGGAACCATGTATCTCTTCAAGAGCTGGGGCGGCATGCGTGTCAACGATGTTGGAAGCTATAATGGAAATTATTATTACGTTGGTGCTGACGGAGCCGTTTCGACGACAACAGGATGGAAAAAAATTAAAACCAGCACGCAGACGATCTGGTACTGGGCAACTGCAGACGGCGGAAAACTGCTGACGAATTCCTGGCTGGATTACAATGGAAACAGCTATTATCTGAAAGCCGATGGAAAAATGGCTTTTAATGAGTGGCTGGATAACACCTATTACTTCCGCAGCTGGGGTGCAGCCTACAAAAATGCATGGGCAAAAGTCAACAACGTATGGTATTATTTTGACGGAAACGGAAAGAAATACACCGGCGGCTGGCTGACCTACAAAGGGAATGAGTATTATCTGAAATCCGATGGAACCATGCTTGCCAATGAATGGCTCGATGGAAAATACTACTTCAAGAGCTGGGGTGGTATGTACAGAAACGAATGGGGCAAGTCCGGCGATACCTGGTACTGGTTTAATGCAGATGGAACCAAACGGACGCAAAAAGGCTGGTTCCTCTATGATAAAAATTATTATTATCTGGATAAAGATGGAAAAATGCTGACCGGCTGGGTTTACCATGACGGTAACTATTATTACATGAAGAGCTGGGGCGGCATGGCACATGACGAGTGGATTCTTCATGATAAAAACTGGTACTACTTCAAGAGCTGGGGCGGCATGTATCATGATCAGTGGCTGACACTGAACGGTTCTCAGTATTATTTCCGAAGCTGGGGCGGAAGATATCAGAACTGCACCGCTACGATCAATGGAAAACAGTACAAATTCGATGCTTCCGGACGCAGAATCACGGAAGGATGGGAGTACATCGGAAAATACCGCCGTTACCGCAAAGCAGACGGTTCTCTGATGGAGGATGTGACAAGCATTTTCAATCCGTCTTCCAAGTATATCACAGTAGACAGAACCCGCGGACGTGTAACCATTTACGGCTACAACAGTGCAACCGGTGCTTACGATACGCCGATCAAATCCATGATCTGCTCCGTAGGAAATCCGATCAGTTACACCGCAGCAGGAACATATAAAATCGGCTGGCAGTTGAAAAAGAAGCAGATGACAGGTGAAGATTATGTGTGCTGGGCACCATATGTATCACAGATTTATGGCGCTGTTTACTTCCATGGCGTAGCAAGCAGCACACCAGATCTGAGCAACATTTCAGCAGTGGACTTCAATTCTCTTGGATCACCGATGTCCCACGGCTGTGTCAGACTGGCTGCAATCGATGCGAAATGGATCTATTATAATGTCAGCAGCGGAACAACTGTCCGCATTGGCGACAATCTGGATTATCCGCTGACAAACCCGACCCGTTATACATGGACCGGCGGTGCTTTTGGAAGCGATCCGACTTACAGCTAAAACAGGAATACCTGCATGAGAAAATCCATCGGGGCAGCAGTGCCGCCGATGGATTTTCTTTTACAAAGACATCGGATATTTTACGGGAAAGGAAGACAGACACGATGGAATTACAGGAAAAGAAAAAAGCATTGCTTGCCAGAATCGATGAGATCACGAAACAGGATCTCTGCCTTGCGTTCTCCGGCGGAGTGGACAGCAGTCTGCTGCTGAAGCTGGTCATGGACGCATCAGCAAAACATGGCACAAAAGTTTACGCAGTAACGTTTCAGACACGGCTGCATCCGCCTTGTGATCTGGAGACTGCGACAAGAGTAGCAAAAGAAGTCGGTGCCGTTCATGAAGTCCTTTATGTTGATGAACTGGAGCAGGAGGCAATCCGCTGCAATCCGGAAAACCGCTGCTATCTCTGCAAGCATCATCTGTTTGGAAAACTTCTGGAATTTGCCCATGCGCACGGCGTGAACCAGGTGCTTGACGGAACGAATGAGGACGATCTGCACGTGTACCGTCCGGGGCTGAAAGCACTGAAAGAGTACGGCGTGATCAGTCCGCTTGCAGCCTGTCATGTGACAAAAGCGGAGGTAAAGGAGCTTGCGGCAGAATACGGCGTCTCCGTTGCACACCGTCCGTCCACCCCGTGCATGGCAACACGCCTCCCCTATGGAGCAGAAATCAATTATGATCTGCTGGACCGCATTGCAGAGGGCGAAGCATGGCTGCATACAATGTTTGGAGCAGAAGAAAATCTCCGCCTGCGTGTCCATGGCGATATCGTCCGTCTGGAAATCGCGCCGGAGCGGATGGGCGGGGTGCTGGAAAAACGGGAGGAGATCACAGAATACTTGAAAAATCTCGGCTTTTCCTACCTTACGCTGGATCTGGAAGGATTCCGGTCCGGCAGCATGGATCAGAAAATAAAGCAGAAAGAGGAAACAAAATGAAAGCAATTTTAAGCGCAGACCGTAAATGGGGACTTGGATATCAGGGAAGACTTCTTGTGAGCATTCCGTCTGACTTACGGTATTTTCGTGAGACTACGATGGGACACGTTGTAGTAATGGGAAGAAAAACGCTGGCTACCCTCCCGGCAGGCCAGCCGTTAAAAGGCAGAACGAATATCATTTTAAGCCGTGATCCGGAATGGACTGTCCGCGGCGCAACCGTTGTCCACAGTATCAAAGAGCTGATGGAAGTGTTAAAGCCGTACGAGGACGACGATATTTATGTTGCGGGCGGCGGAGAAATTTACCGCCAGCTTCTCCCATACTGTGATACGGCATATGTCACACGAATCGACATGACGTATCAGGCGGATACCTTCTTTGAGGATCTTGACGAATCACCGGATTGGGAGATGGTAGAAGAGGGCGATGAGCAGACCTGCTTTGATATTGAATTTTATTTCACGGAATACCGAAGAAAGAATGAAAAGGCAGAACGCCCGAGATAAGGGTAAGACAGGACGTAAAAAACGGAGAAACCACAGAAAAAGCGGCGTCTCCGTTTTTTTTATATAGGATACAAAAAGTATCAGTGCTGTCCGCCTGCAGAAAGCTCCAGCATTTTTTTCTTAATATCATTTTCGAGCTGTACCAGCTCAACTTCAGCGGCGGTACGTTTCTGGCGGCCGTCCTCCTGAATCTTCATCACTTCATCGAGGGTAGAGATCAGGCTCTGGTTCGTCTGTTTTAAGGTTTCCATATCGACGATACCGCGCTCAGATTCTTTTGCAGTCTCGATCGTTGCCATCTTCAGATTCTCCGCATTCTTTTTCAGAAGCTCATTTGTCATATCCGAAACCTGGCGCTGTGCTTTGGCAGCCTCAGTCGAGTGATGAACGCCGAGTGCAATGATCATCTGGTTTTTCCAGAGCGGAATGGTGTTGACGAGTGTGGATTGGATCTTTTCGGCCATTACAGAATCGCTGTTCTGAATCATGCGGATCTGCGGCGCTGTCTGGATCGAAACCATACGGGTCAGTTCCAGATCATACAGTTTCTTCTCAAATCGGTTGCAGAGATCTTCGAGATCCTTGGCAGCCTGTGCATCTTCGGCCTTTCCGGTCATCTGCGCTTTATTCTGCAGATCACGGAGTTCTGTGGAACGTACCAGCTCCAGCTTTTTCTTTCCGGCGAGAATGTACATCGTCAGCTCTTTAAAATAATTCAGGTTCTGTGCATACATCTGATCCAGAATGGCAATGTCTTTCAGAAGCTGCCGCTGGTGGCCGTCAAGTACGTCACAGATTTTATTGACATTCACCTCTGCCTTGTCATACTTCGCTTTCATTGCATTGATTTTGTTCGTGCTTTTCTTAAAGAAAGAGAATGGTCCCTTTTCTTCTTCTGCGTCAAACGTTTTCAGCTCTGTCACAACAGAGGTGAGCAGATCGCCGACTTCCCCGAGATCTTTGCTTCTGACGTTCTCCAGCGTTTTCTCGGAAAAGTCTGCCATTTTCTTCTGTGCACCGGCACCGTACTGCAGAATGCCGTTTGTATTGGCAAGATCAATCTGGGAAACAAAGGCATCCACCATGGCTTTCTGTTCGTCGGACAGAACAGAATCATCCATGACCTCTTTCTTTTCTTCCGGCTGCTGTACCGGAAGCTCCGGTTCCGGCTCCGGAGCACCGAAACTTAAACTTGGAATTTCAGTGGTGTCCTTTACAAAATCATTCATGTTTTCTATTCTCCTTTTCTTCGGTACGGAAACGTAACCGGTGATTTGATTTCAATTGTATAGCTTTGAATAGTTACATGTGAAGCGGCTCAATATCCTGCTTTGACGGACCTGCCTGATTTGTCAGTCCCTCCTGCGCCAGCATCGTCTGCAGAACAGAGATGTCAGAAGAAATATCCCATGCCGTTGTCTGGAACAGATCATCAAGCAGCTTTTCAAATGCGGCATTGATGGTATCCAGTGTATCCTCGATTTCCTTCTTGGTTCGGAGGATATTGTCGCTTTGAATCGGTTCGTTCTCAAAGGAACGGTAAGCGTCGAGCAGCTTCCAGGTTGTCGGCATATAGTAATCCATAAATTTCCGCAGGGCGGCGGCTTCCTTCGGGCGCTTTTTTGCCTCCTCGAGAATCCGGGTAACAACCGTTTCGAGGCGGCTCAGCTTGGCTGTGATGACTTCACCCGGCAGATCCAGGTTGCACTGATGGATCTTCTGAATATAAGATTCACATTCTTCCAGCATCTGCTGGTATTCCGGCGTTACACCGGAGGCCTCGAGCTGTTCACGTGCTTTCTGTTCAGCAATCTGCTGTTCCTTCTGGCTGGCGAGCATTGCGCGGTACTGGTCGTAGCAGTCATTTGTCACCATCAGACAGGTACCATTCTCGTCGAGGTGGCCCTGGCGCAGCATGGATTTATCTATCATGGTCGTAATATCGGTCAGAAGCTCGCCTTTTTCACAGTGCATACTGTCGCAGAGTTCTTTCGTGGAAATATATTCCTTTGTGCCGATCAGCGTACAGATCTGGCGGAAATGGCGGACCAGACGCCGGTTTTTACTTCCCTTTTTCAGAAGAATGCCGCCGCCGATGGTAAATGCGGCAAAAATAAGAGAAGGAATCAGCGCGCTGCCGTCCGGACCTGCAAATAAGGAATACAGACTAAGCGCTGTGCAGCAGCCGAACAGTCCGGTGACACCCCAGCCGGCGGCCGTCTGAAATCCGCCGACAAGTGCAAGATCGGTGGAGGGCATAAAGCGTTCGCGCAGTACACGACGTTCCTGTATGCGGCTGTTCCATTCCGTATTCTGGGGGGTCTGCCAGGTATGGGAAGGTTTGGGAACCGGGTTCGCGCTCTTACCCGGCATCGTGCCTCCCGGCCCGTAGGAATAGTGATGCGGTCCGGTCTGCTGCGCTGTATTATTATGGGAAGAATGCTGGCTGCTGTAGGAAGTATCTGCGGAATAGCCGCGGGACGGCTCCGGTGTGCCATTTGCACGGAATGGTCCCTTCCGGTTTGGGTAGACAAACTGGTTGATGGTGTCTGAAATCTTCCGGTTTAATTCCTGAAAATCCTGAGAATTCACAGCATTATCCACAAGCTTTCCAATACTGTCGCCGACATCCTTTAAATCATCTTCAAAACTCATGTCAGTTCCTTTCTAATGAGGTACTTTTTCTGTGTACCGTCTTCCATTTATTATACAATGCGATTGGAAATCTTACAAGCATACAGTGCTTAATTTTCTATGAAGCTGGAGATGATGGAAATGGTTACAGTTCACAGGAAATGATTTTGTTTTCGGATGAGTTGAAAGAAAATAGTAATTATTATATACTAAAGAATATCGAATGTCAGAAAAAATTAAATCAGAATAAAGGGGCCGCAATACCAAATGAATAAAAACGAAATTATCCAGATACAGGGAATGGAATATAAAGAAATGACAAAACAGCTTTTGAACGAATGTGCCTTAGCTGCGCTCATTCCTTCGAAGGTCAGTCTCATCGGTATTAAGCCAAATCTGGTAGCACCTGTCCCAGCGGAGTTTGGAGGGACGACACATCCGGAGGTGGTTGCGGGGATTATCGAATATCTTCAGGAAAACGGATTTACTAACCTTCAAATCATGGAAGGCTCCTGGGTAGGAGATAAGACGGAGGAATCGTTTGAGGTCTGTGGATACCGTATGCTTTCGGAACAGTACGGTGTTCCACTTATCGATGCGCAGAAGGAAAAAAGCATGCCGGTGCAGTGTGGTGATATGGAACTTCAGATTTGCGAATGTGCGAAAAAGGTGGATTTTATGATCAATGTCCCAGTCATGAAAGGCCATTGCCAGACTAAAATTACCTGCGCACTGAAAAACATGAAAGGTCTCTTGCCGAATAAAGAAAAACGTCATTTTCATGCCATGGGACTTCATCGGCCAATTGCGCATCTGGGGCTGGGGATTCATCAGGATTTTATTTTGGTGGATAATATCTGCGGAGATCTTGACTTTGAGGATGGCGGTAATCCGTTTATTATGAATCGCCTTTTCGCTGGGTTAGATCCGGTGTTGATCGATGCATATGTCTGCGCGGAACTGCATTATAAGCCAGAAGATGTCCCGTATGTCAAAATGGCAGAAGAGTTGGGCGTGGGCAGCGCTGATCTTACACGGCTTTCAATCCGCCAAATTGGCGAAATTGGTGAAAAAAGAGTGATTCCGGAAAAACGGAAGATCGTGGAACTGCAGGATGCCGTAGAGGAAGTTGAGTCCTGCAGTGCCTGCTACGGCTATCTGATCCCGGCGCTTGACCGGCTGAAGGAGGAAGGACTGCTGCAGGAACTCCACGAAAAAATCTGCATCGGGCAGGGATACCGGGGAACGAGCGGGGCGCTTGGTGTGGGAAGCTGTACTTCCGGGTTCGCATGCAATCTGAAAGGCTGTCCGCCAACGGATGAGCAGATGTATGAATTTTTGAAGCAGTACATTGCAACTAGACGAAAAACAGAAGCAGAAAATAGCAACAGAGGAGAGAGCGAATGAAAAAAGCAGTCAAAGCCATTTTAAATGTATTGTCCTACGGCGGAATTGAAGTAGAATCCGCCCGTCGGCTTGCCGATATCAAGAAGCTGGATCCGATCCGTATTTTTCTGCGAAAATTGGATATGGAAATATATAATGGGGACTACAAGGTTCCGATTCGGCTGTTCTTCCCGGATGAAAAAATGGAGGAGCATGGTGCAAAAGAAGCGATTCTGTTCTTCCATGGCGGCGGCTGGACAACCGAGAGTGTGGAGACATACGACCGTGTCTGCGCACGCATGGCGCAGTCAACGGGGCAGATTGTTGTATCGGTAGAATACCGTCTTGCACCGGAGCATCGTTTCCCGACAGGCTTAGAAGACTGCTACGCCGCCGCCCAGGCAATGCTGCGCGGGGAGATTCTGCCGGAGGTAACGCCGGAAAATGTCACGATCATGGGCGACAGCGCAGGAGGAAATCTTGCGGCTGCGGTCTGCCTGATGGCGAGGGACAAAAAAGAACTGCTGCCGGGGAAACAGATTCTGATTTATCCGGCGGTAAATTCCTGTTATACGGAAGCGTCACCATATAAATCTGTGAAAACCAATGGGACAGGTTACTTGTTAACTAGTGTTAAAATGGAAGATTATGTAATTCTGTATCAGCGGACCGAAGAAGACCGCAAAAATCCGTACTTTGCACCGGTACTGGCAGAAAATCTGCAGGGACTGCCGGACACGCTGGTACTGACGGCGCAGTACGATCCGCTGCGTGATGAGGGCGAGGATTATGCGAAAAAGCTGAAAAGGGCTGGCAATCTGGTTGAACATCATCGGATCAAGGGAGCATTGCACGGCTATTTTGCGCTTGGCATTGAGCACCTATATGTGCAGGAAAGTTTTCAGTATATGAATGCATTTTTAAGGAAAGAAAAACAGCAGAAAAATGCAGATGAAGAACTGGAAAACATCTCAAAGATGAAGAAACAATTGACACCCGGGAAGGCGTAAGGAGGCATAGAAAATGAAGAAAGAACATTCTTCGCGCTGGAGAAAGCTGGACAACGCGGCACAGGCATTTCCGGCGGCCACCGGAAAAAAGGATACGAGAGTCTTCCGGTTTTACTGCCAACTGAAAGAGGACATCCAGGCGGATCTGCTGCAGAAAGCGCTGGAGCAGACAATGGAGCATTACCCGGTGTTTTCCATGGTACTGCGGAAAGGTCTTTTCTGGTTTTATCTGGAGCAGCGCGATCTGCCAGCAAAAGTAGAAGAGGAAAAGCGTCCGCCATGCAGTAAGATTTACGTACCCGACCACAAAACGCTTCTTTTCCAGGTTTCTTACTATAAAACCCGAATCAATTTCGAAGTATTCCATGCCCTGACAGACGGCACCGGCGCGATGCTGTTTCTGAAAGAACTGGTGAGCAATTATCTGATTTTGTGTCATCCCGGGGAAATCTTTTCAAAGGTCAGCGAAGACATGCTGACAGAGACAGATTTCGAGGAGGACAGCTTTTCCCAGTATTACACCGGAAAGAAAAGTGAAAAAGAAAAAAGCCGCCCGGCATACCAGATCAAAGGCGAGTATCTGGAGCAGGAGGAGATGGAAATCACTGAGATTCTGCTTTCTGCGGAAGCAGTTCATAAGTGCGCAAAAGCACATGGTGTGTCGGTAACGGCGTACCTTGCGGCGGCGCTGGTATATGCGGTATATGAAGAAATCCCGAAAAGCAGGCTGAAAAAGCCGGTTTCTCTGATGGTTCCAGCCAACTTGCGTAACTTTTTCCCATCTGCATCGATGACGAATTTCTGGAGCTGGATCGAGATTGCCTGTGATCTTGGGCCGGAGGCATCGTTTGAGGATGTCCTGCAGATCACGGGAGCCGCGATGCAGAAAGAGGCGCTGAAGCAGGAGATTTCCACACGTATGAATGATCTGGTGCGGATCGAGCGGAATCCGGTGCTGCGCGCCGTGCCGCTGGAAATCAAAAATCTGGCGCTGATGGCGGGCACGACGCTCGGCGGACGAAGCATTACGACTGTCTATTCCAATATCGGCCGGATTCAGATGCCGCCGGAGTATGAAACATACATTGAACGGTTCGGATTTTTCACCAGCACCGACAAAGTACAGATGTGTTCCTGCTCCTACGGTGACAGCATGGTGCTTGGAATCACATCTAAAATCGCCGATTCCAATATTGAACGGAACCTGATGCATCTGCTGCAGAAAGAGGGCATTGTCTGTGAACAGGAGGAAAAAGATTTTCCGGGACAGAAAGAACAGCCGCACGGGACGGCCAAACTGGGATTGAAAATTTTTTCTTTCACCTGCATCGCAGCTGTCGTACTCTGCTGGATGATGAATTTCCTTGCAACGCCGCAGATGTGGTGGGCAGGTTATGCGACAGCGGGTGTGTTCTGCGCCTGGCTTCTGATCCGGGTGGGATATCAGAAACGGAAAAATCCACTCAAAAACAGTATGTGGCAATTGATCTTTATTATGATCGGTGCGGTTCTGTGGGATTATGCGACGGGCTGGATCGGCTGGTCTGTCGATTTTGCAATTCCGCTCGCCGTTCTTCTGAATGGCGCGACGATGCAGATTCTGGCAAGAGCGTACAAAATGGAGGTCAGTGAGTACCTCTTTTATCTGATGCAGTCCGGAGCAGCAGGAATCGTTCCGGCGATCCTGTGGCTGACGGGAACCGTCCGCATCACCTGGCCGTCCGTGATCTGCGTGGGCATCAGTGTTCTGTACCTGATCGGGCTGTTTTTCTTCCGCGGAAAAGATTTTATACGGGAAATGCAGAAAAAATTCCGGGTATGAAGGGCAAAGGTGATAGAAAAAATAAGAAGAGCAGGTAAGAAAAGTGGATGTTGGTCCCTTTTCTTACCTGCTCTTTTGAAACTTGTGTGTGTCTGCGGCGGAAAAGCCTGGAGAGAAATCTACTGCGCCTTCTCCTCACAGCCACAGGAATCCCACGACGGCATTTCATCCCCATTTTTAATCGCATCGCGAACCGCGCTGTAATACCGCACTTTCTGCTGAATATGCTCCAGATCGGATTCCATGCGCTCGATTTTTTCGCGTGTATTCTGCTCATGTTCCTTGAGAATGGCAACCATCTGGTCAATATTTCCCGGGATATCGTTCTCAAGCCGGAAAAACTCCTGAATCCCCGCAATCGGAAGGCCGGTGCGTTTGAAGCAGAGAATTGCGGTCATGCAGTTAATGTGCTGCTGGGTGTAAATTCGTTTCTTACTTTCGGTATGAATGACATCCGTCAAAAGTCCGATCTCCTCATAATAACGAAGCGTAGAGGACGGAAGCCCAAAACGCTCGGACATTTCACGAATGGTATAGGTCTGCTGTTCCATGAAAAAACCTCCTTGAACGATAGAGTTTGAATAGTAGAATAACTTCTTAAAGTATACTTTAAGAAAGTGAAATTGTAAAGAGAGAATCTTCGTTACGCTTCACTTGGCAGTGTAGTACTTGCTGTTTTTCTGCGCAGGAAAAGAATATTTATCAGAAAGCGAGAAGAAAAAGTACATTGCTTATTTGCATCAGAATGGAATATAATAGAAAGCAGAAAAAACGTGAAAAATGTGAGGAATCATCGTGAAACAGGAAATTATAGCAGAGCTGTCCCGGATCACCGAGGAGGAGCAGGCGATTCTGGACGGAAAGACAGAAGTAGAAAAAGAGCGGTATTCGAGCGGGCAGAAGTTTGTGATGGATGCGGGAAAGCTGCTGGAGCGGGGAAAACTGATTGACATCCGGCCACATACGCGGTTTATCCGTTTCCCTGCACACAGTCACAATTATGTCGAGATAATTTACATGTGTCAGGGAAGCACTGTTCATACGATCAATGGTGACCGGATCGAGTTAAAAACGGGAGAGCTGCTGATTCTGAATCAGAGCGCAGTACAGGAAATTGAACCGGCGGGACATGACGATATCGCGGTCAACTTTTTGATTCTGCCGGAATTTTTCGACCAGACGCTGCAGATGATTGGGACGGAAGAGAATCAGCTGAAGGATTTTATTGTCGGTTGTCTGAAAAGTGGGGAGGCACCGCTTTGCTATCTGCATTACAAAATCGCGGATGTTCTTCCGGTGCAGAATCTGATTGAAAACCTTGTCTGGACATTATTGCATCATCAGAGCAATAAGCGAAGCATCAATCAGATTACGATGGGGCTTTTATTTTTGCAGCTGATGAACTATACCGACCGTGTACAGGTGGGGGAGCAGTATTTTGAGCAGGAGATGCTGCTTGGTGTATACCGCTACATAGAGGAGCATTACCGCGAAGGGAGCCTTTTGGAGCTTTCGGAAGAACTTCACTACGATTTTTATACCTTAAGCCGTATGATCCGTCGCCTGACCGGAAAGAATTATACCGAGCTTGTACAGAACAAGCGCCTGATCCAGGCTGCCTATCTGTTGGAGACAACGGGACTTTCCGTGGCGGACATCAGTGAGCGGGTCGGGTATGAGAATATGAGTTATTTTCATCGGATTTTCAAGGAGCGGTATGGGATGTCACCGAAGAAGTATCGAGTGGAGAAAACGCATCCGATGGCGTAAGACCGCATACATGGGTGACCGGCAGGGAAAAGAGAATGGTTTTTGCTTTTGTGGTCATGCCGGCCTGTTCCATAATGGTCTGCATGATCTGTTTCTTCTTTGCAGTCTCTGTGACGATAAAGATCATTTCTTTTTCAGCAGCGAGTGTAACACCAAAGAATTTTCCCATACCCTCCATACCAGTGCCTTTTGCATGGATTACTGTGCCACCGCCAGCGCCTGCGCTGCGTGCTGCCTGCATGACAGGTTCGGTATATCCCTGGTTTGTGACGGCTACAATCATTTCATATTCTGTATTTTGCAAGATGGTTTCCTCCTTATTCGGTTCAACGTTCAGTTTCTGGGAGAGATAGGTAAACAGTCCACGACTGCCGATACTGCTTAAGGGGATGAGAAATGCGATTCCCGTTCCGGGAATGTCAATATGAAGCTGTTTCCACAAACCATGCTGGATTTCCAGCCACTGTTCCAGTGAGATGAGGGAAAAGAGGATCGCTTTCTCATGGCTTTCCAGACCAAAATAGTCCAGCATGTCATCCCTGACGGTACCACGTCCCAGAGTGACAAACTGAATGTCAATCTGGTGTTCCAGATAAAAATTCAGATATTTTTCGCCCAGTCTGCGGTCTGCCACAGTGAGCATAAGATAAAATGGATGCATCCGAGGTTCCTCCTTTTGATGCGGTATTTACAGTTCCATAATTTCGAAATCATGCTGAATATCCCAGGTGGTAAGGGATGGTTCCTCCTTCATGGTGTGCCGTGTACCGAACCGGTAAACCACACCGAGAACCTGAATTGTGATCAGCGGTGTCATGGCAACCATAGCGACAATGCCAAATGCGTCAGAGACGATGCTTCCGCCGGCAGCACTGCACGCACCGATGGCAAAGGGAAGAAGAAACGTTGTGGTCATCGGGCCGGATGCAACACCGCCGGAGTCAAAAGCAATCGCAGTAAAAATTTTCGGCACAAGGAAAGAAAGACCCAGTGCCAGTCCGTAGCCCGGGATCAGGAACCAGAGGATCGAAAATCCGGCCAGAACGCGGATCATGGAAAGACCGACAGAGACGGCGACACCGATGGAGAGACTGTAGCGCATGGCAGAAGCGGGGATCGAGCCGGATGTGATCTCCTCGACCTGTTGTGTCAGAACGTGAACAGCAGGCTCGGCCATAACGATAAAGTAGCCGATGAGTGTGCCGACGGGAACGATGAGCCATTTACAGGAAAGTGACATCAAAAGCTCGCCAAGAAGGATACCGGCCGGCATAAAGCCGACATTTACACCTGTCAGGAAGAGAACAAGACCGACATACGTGTAAACCAGACCAATGATAATGCGCACCAGTGTTTTTTGATCAAGTTTTAAGACAGCAATCTGAAAGACAGCAAAAAATGCGATGATAGGGAGCAATGCAATCGCAATTTCTTTCATATAGGAAGGAAACTCACGATAAAACATCTGCCAGAGTGCGATAGAATCCGCCGGTTCCGCGACAGAGGGCATGAGATAGGTTCCTTCCGGGGAAAAGATCAGTGCCAGAAGAAGAACCGAGAGCACAGGGCCGATGGAGCAGAGAGCGACAAGTCCGAAACTGTCATCGGCAGCATGTTTATCGCTTCGAATTGCAGCAATGCCGACACCGAGGGACATGATAAAGGGAACTGTCATGGGACCTGTTGTGACACCGCCTGCATCAAAGGCAACAGCAAGAAAGTTGTCAGGGACGAAGAAGGCGAGAAGAAATACGATCAGGTAAAAGAAAATTAAAAGCCGGGAAAGTGAGATACCAATCAGCATGCGAAGTAATGCGACGACCAGAAAAAGACCGACGCCGCAGGCAATCACCAGAATCAGCACAGAGTTTGGAACCGAAGGAACCTGTTCGGCCAGCACCTGCAGATCCGGTTCTGAGATAGTAATGATGAATCCAAGAAAGAAAGACAGGGGCAGAACAATCTGTAGTTTCCGGGAACGCGTCATGGCAGTTCCAACGCGTTCGCCGATGGTCGTCATGGACAGATCCGCTCCGAGGGTAAAAAACATCATGCCAAGAATCAAAAGAACAGATCCGATCAGAAATGATGTCAGAACACCGGACGGAAGAGGGGCAAGCGTGAAGCCAAGAAGCAAAACAATAACGATAATCGGCAGAACTGCTTTCAGGGCTTCCATCAGTTTTTCCTGTAGATTTGTTCGGTGAAATTTAAGCAACAGGCAGACCTCCTTTTAAGTTGGTTATGATTCCATGATACCATAGAGAAGGTCATTTGCGCTACGTGTCAGATTATAAAATTTTTGTAACCATTCAGAGCCATGCGAAATTGAGATACAGAACATACAAAAACGGATCGAGATGTTCGATCCGTTTTTGTATGCAAATCATATCAATCGCTTACTGTTCGTTTTCTTCTTTGGGGAGCCGCACAATCCGTACTTTGTCGACTCTGCGGTCTGCCATTTTCAATACAGTTACATCAAGCCCGTCTGAGACAAAATGATCGCCCTCTTTTGGTACACGTTCAAGAATTCCCATGATCCAGCCGCTGACCGTAAAGACGTCAAATTCTTTGTCAATATCGAGCTCTTCATACACCTTATCGATGCTTGCCGTTCCGGTCACGAGGTATTCGTTTTCGGAAACTTTCTGGATTTCCTGTACAACCGCATCATGCTCATCCCAGATTTCGCCGACGAGCTCTTCGAGGATATCTTCCATGGTGATGATACCGTCTGTGCCGCCGAATTCATCGATGATAATGGCAATATGCGATTTCTTCGCCTGCATTTTTTTCAGCAGCGGGCCGACCTTCGTATTCTCGGTTACAAAGAGCGCCGGGCGGATGATGCTGCTTAGCGGTTTGTTGGTGTGGTAAATGTGGTTATGGAAATCCTTCTGATACACAATTCCCACAATGTGGTCGATATCATCATCATACACCGGCAGCCGGGAAAATCCGGTGTCGGAGAAAGTCTTAGCGATCTCGGATTTCGTCGCATCGAGCGGAATGCCGATGACGTTGACACGCGGAGTAAAAATCTCTGCGGCCTCCATCTCCATGAAGCCGATTGCATTCTGAATCAGATCGCCTTCCTGGTCGTCGATGTCGCCCTCCTGGGTCGCCTCCTCGACGATGGTCATCAGCTCCTCATCGGTGATGCCGTGGTTTTCCGAGGATTTGAAGATGCGGGAGAGCAGCTTCTTCCACTGGGAAAAGAGAAACGTCACCGGGGTCAGAACGATCATCAGAATATGGAGAAACGGTGCGGAAAATTTGGCGATCGTCTCCGGGGATTCTTTTGCAATGCTTTTCGGGGAAACTTCGCCGAAGATCAGGACCACGATAGTGGTTACGATCGTGGAAACCGTCGCACCGGAGTCGCCGCCGAGAAGCTTGATAAAAAGCACCGTGGCAAGGGAGCTGAGTCCGATGTTGACGATGTTGTTGCCGACGAGAATCGTGGAGAGCAGCTTGTCAAAGTTCTCCAGCAACTTTAACACCAGTTCCGCCCGCTTGTCGCCTTTTTCTGCCATATTTTTCATGCGGATGCGGTTCAGCGAGGTGAAAGAAGTCTCCGTCGCCGAAAAGTAGGCTGAGAGCATGACGCAGATGAGAATGATGATGAGTGACACAATGTCGCTGTTCATTTGTTTTTCCTTTCTTAGGAAACCGGGACACGATGCAAAAAATGTACAAAAAGACATAACCTATCTTGAATCTGGCGGAATCAAAGATAGATTATGTCTCCGTTTATCAAATCATGAAAATAAAGCATCGTCGAGGCATACTGCCTGAGTCGTCCATGTTTCTGTAATCCTTTCGTTGATCAGTAATCCCTTTTATTGTACGGTATGTGGGAATAATTGTCAATAAGGCATGCGAAAATCACAGGAAATATGAAACAGCATTGTTGTAGCTGATATTTTCTACCATCTCTTTCAGAAACTCCAGGTTCGCCGGGTACTCCCCGTTTTCCACCCAGTTTCCAGCCATGCTTGCAAGCATCGGGGCAAAGGCGAAATCGTTCATGCGAAAATCCTGCTGGCTGTGGAACTTCAGATTGCGGATGTGGGCGAAGTGGATGCGTCCTTTTAAGGAACGGATCATATCCGGCGGATCTGCTCTAAGGTAACGGTATCAAATTTTGAGCACATTGCAAAAGTTGCGGCGGTTGGCCGGGAAAAAGCAAAATCAGCCTACAGGTGTGATAAGTAATATCTTTCTGGTATGACTAACCAATAGGAAAAACCTATAAGTGATTCATCAAAATAACAATTACCAAAAGGCGTTTTATGGGTTGCGCATAGAAAAAATATGCATTATAATATGCCATGTAATCGAAAAACACATAAAACATATCGACTTAGTAGGAAAGGAGAACAGCAAATGAAAAAAACAGACAACAGACGAATGCAGGAGAACAGAATGATGGAGATGTGTTGTTGCTGTTGCTGCAGCTCCAATCAGAAGAAAGAAAAATAAGAAACATTCGCAGGCAGAAAAAGCATAGCAGAAATTGCATGTGCGGGCAGGCCGGAACGAATGCCTGCTGTTTTTTTAACCTTTTTTAGAAGAAATGCGAATGAACAAAATAAGAATAGATAATAAACAGACATAGAAAAACGGAGGACAAAACATGAGCGGATGCGGATGCAGCTTCACCCCAGTTGAAAATAAAGAAACCGAAGAAATCAAATACACCGATGCACTGGCAGAACAGTTTGCAGCAGAAGTCGGAGTAGACCCAAGACCAAATGAAACCCTTGTAGAGATCGATGAGCGCGGCGCTTTCATCCGTCAGCCAAATGCATTTATCCAGCCATTCGGCGATAAAGAAGGCGACCTGAAAGCAGAAGCAAACCGCTTCGGGATCTACTGGGCAACCGGATGCAACTGGTCCAACCGTCCGATCATCGTGCGGGAGCTTTTGGGACTGCAGGATGTGATCTCGGAGACGAGAGTTTCCCCATCCGGCGAGACAAACCGTTACGGACATGCATTCGGACAGTATCCGGATTTCAAGGATCCGGCGACAGGCGCTTACTTCTTAAGTGAGTTCTATAAAAGAGCAAACCCGGACTTCAAAGGAAGAGCAACGACACCGACCCTGGTGGATGTCAAAGAGAAAAAGGCTGTGAACAACGATTATCACCGCCTGACGAACTACCTCGAAGTGCAGTTCCGTCCATTCCAGCCAAAAGATGCGCCGGACCTGTACCCGAAAAAATTCCGGAAAGAGATCGATGAGTTTAACGACT
Organism: Fusicatenibacter sp.; assembly: GCF_977045365.1. NCBI lineage: Bacteria > Bacillati > Bacillota > Clostridia > Lachnospirales > Lachnospiraceae > Fusicatenibacter > Fusicatenibacter sp. Next base: position 31,629 of record NZ_CDRRUH010000002.1, on the reverse strand, counting down.
GGCTCTTCCCGCATGTCAACAACGGCCATTACCGCATGGCATTCTGCCAGTCACCGGAAGCATACGATGAGGCATACGAAGATTTCTATGAATCCCTCGATAAGCTGGACAAACGGCTGGAGACGAACCGTTTCCTGTTCGGCGACTACATCACCGACAGCGATGTCCGCGCTTACGTCACTCTGATCCGTTGGGATGTCAGCTACTTCCACAACGTAGGACCGGTGAAGAAACCGATTCGTGAGTACAAAAATATCTGGGGCTACTTAAAAGAGCTGTATGCGATCCCGGCCTTCCGTCACGGAAGCGATCCGCAGGTGCTGGCACTTTCGAGACCTGGAAAGAAATTAGGTGAGGTTCTCTTCCGCGGATACAACGAACGAATCCTTGCAAAAGTAGATTTCGAGAAGCTGATGGCAGACGATGGATCGAGAAGAACACTCAGCAAAACACCGGACGAAGTATTCCTTCGCCATCCGGAGGGAGAGACCTACGAGGATTACGCAGGAGAAATCTCAAAAACGATCTGGAACAGTCCGAAATGGGAAGACAGAAACCCGAAGAACGGCGTACTTTCCGTGGATGCATCGATTAATCCGCTGAAAGGACTTTTATAAGAAAAACAGAAGAATCCGGGGCGCCTTGGTGGAACACTCTCAGGCAGCCGGGGCGCGGCCGGAACTGAAAAGAACGAGAAAATGAGGAGGATTTTATTATGAAAAAGACAAAGAAATTCTGGGCAGTACTGGCAGCGGCGGGCCTTTTGGCAGCAAGCTTTGCAGGATGCGGAAGCAATGCATCAGCAAGTGCAGGAAGCAGCAGTGGTTCCGCAGCATCATCTTCCGCAGACGGCAGCTCCGCATCGGATTCCGGTGAGAAAAAAGTGATCAAAGCTGTAACAAGCGGCACACTGGCACCGTACTTTTACGTAAATGATGACAACGAGCTGACCGGTGTCGATATCGATATCGTAAAAGAAGTGTTCAACCGCCTTCCGCAGTATGAACTGAAAATTGAGCAGGCAGATGCACTGCAGGGTGTGCTGAGCGGTCAGTACGACATCGCAGTCAACAACTATGGATATACCGATGAGAGAGCAGAATCCTACTACTTCTCTTTACCATATAAAACCAGCTTCAACGAATACATTCAGAGAACCGGCGATGAGCCGCTGACTTCTCTTACCGATCTGGCAGACCGCGGATACAAAATTGAGCTGAGTGCAGGAAGCCTTACCGCAAATGCACTGGAAAAATGGAATGCAGACAACCCGGATCACCAGATCAATATCGTATATTCCAATGCAAACTTCCAGGTCCGCTACCAGCACATCGTAGATGGAACCGCTGATGTGGCAATCGACGACGGACCGATCATCGACAACCTGCTTCCGCAGTTCGGACTGGAAGGTCAGCTGGAAGCAAACGAGATCGATGAGGAGACCGAAGATTTCCTGTTCCCGCAGAACAATACTTATTTCCTGTTTGGAAAGAACGAAGAGGGCGCAGCACTCCGCGAGGATGTTGACAAAGCCTTAAAAGAGATGAAAGAGGACGGAACCCTTTCCAAGATCACAACCGAGTATCTTGGCGTGGACACCAGCCCGGACGAGAAATACTTTGATGAGACACCAAACTAGTACATCGTTTTCGAAATAAAAACAGAAGAGATTACAAAACAGACGGGAAGCGGATCGAGAACATCCGTTTCCCAATTCTAAAAGGAGCGAAAAACATGGCAGAAATTTACCGGGTAGAAAAGGGAAGCGAAGAGTGGAAATACAAAGCATATGATTACGTCAGAACCGATGCGTTCTGTCTGGGACAGAACATTCCGATTGAACTGGAATTCGGACAGGACGAGAGCAAAGATGATCTGCAGGCGATTCTGCTGACAGAAGATCACAAGCCGGTAGCCGGCTGCCGCATCGCATTCCCGGCAGAGAAGACAGGAAAAATCGAGCGTGTCTGTGTTGTCAGAGAAAAACAGAAAAGCGGATACGGCCGCGTGCTGATCGAAGCCGCTGAGAAATGGCTGAAAGAATATGGTGTCGCTCACATCGTCATCACGAGCCAGGACCGCGCCGCAGGCTTTTATGAGAAATTAGGCTACAAACTAAATCCGGACGCTGACCTGTCGGTATACGACCACCATGCACCGAAGAAAGACGAAGAGCCGAAAAAGCCGAAGAAAAATCTTGGCTTTACCTGTGTACTGGTAGAAAAATACGTGTAAGAGAGGAAAAAAATCATGGGAAAATTATTTGACGTTTCACTGGTATTTTCATCCATACCAGAATTGCTGACAAAGCTGCCGATCACGCTGGAGCTGGCCGTGGTTTCCATGCTGATCGGACTGGGACTGGGACTTGTGATGGCGATCATCAAAATGAAAAAAATCAGAGTGCTGACGCAGATTACGAATCTTCTGATTTCACTGCTCCGCGGCACGCCGGTCATCGTACAGCTGTACGTTGCGTTCTTTGGTATTCCCATGATGTTCAAGGCAATCAACCAGCAGTTCGGAACGAATCTGGCGGTTGCCAATATTTCCGGTTTTGTCTATGCAATGATCGCTCTGGGACTGAACCAGTCGGGCTTTATGGCTGAGATTATCCGTTCAGCCCTGCAGTCCGTTGACCCGGGCCAGATCGAAGCAGCGCATGCGCTCGGCATGACATATCCGCAGACACTGCGCCGCATCATTCTGCCGGAGGCCTTTGAGGTTGCGCTTCCGACCCTTGGAAACTCTTTTATCAGTATCATCAAAGGAACGTCTCTTGCCTTTACCTGCGCTGTTGTCGAGATTACCGCACAGGGCCAGATTATTGGAGGAAGAACGTATCGCTACTTTGAAGTTTACGTTTCACTGGCCATCATTTACTGGCTGGTAACGCTGGTGATCGAGCAGATCATCCGCGTAATTGAAAATAAAATCCGGATTCCGGACCAGGTAGAGCTGGCGTCCGCAAACGGGGAGGGTAAGAAAAATGATAAAAATTGATCATTTATCCAAAAAATATAACGACAACGTGGTGCTCGACGACATCAGCCTCGAGATCAAACAGGGCGATGTTGTGGGAATCATCGGTCCTTCCGGAACCGGAAAATCAACGCTTCTGCGCTGCGTTAACCGCCTTGAGACACCGGAGAAGGGAACGGTGACGATCGGGGACAAGGTGATCGACCTTTCCGAGCGGAAACCGAAAGAGCTTCTGTATTTAAGACAGAACACAGGAATGGTGTTCCAGCGGTTCAATCTGTTTGAGAAGAAAACCGCACTGGAAAATGTGATGGAAGGCCTGATTGTTGTCAAGAAGATGAAAAAAGACGAGGCCAGAGCCATTGCATTAGAAGAACTGAAACTGGTCGGCATGGAGAAATGGGCAAACCACTATCCGAAACATATGTCCGGCGGACAGCAGCAGAGGGTGGCGCTCGCAAGAGCCCTTGCCATGAAACCGCAGATTCTGCTGCTCGACGAGCCGACTTCAGCCCTTGACCCGGAGCTGGTTGGAGAGGTTCTGGATGTTATTAAAAAAGTTGCGGCACAGGGATATACAATGCTTCTGGTTTCCCATGAGATGAACTTTATCCGCCATGTGTCGAACCGTGTGATCTTCCTTGATAAAGGCCATGTAGTAGAAGACGGAACTCCGAAGGAAGTATTCGAGCATCCGCAGAATCAGAGAACGAGAGAGTTCTTCAGCAAGATGCATATTATGGCGCAGCCGGAGTATGTTATTTAAATTGAGCAGTGCCAAAAGAGAATGAAGCAGGAAATTTAGTGCTCGCACGAAATTTTCTGTTTTATTCTCTTTTGATAGGGCGAAAGCCCGCACTGCGGACGCAGCCAAAGAAAGAAGGTAGTTGGATATGATAGATGAAAAAAGAATCGGGGAGTTTTTGGCAGAGCTGGTGTCGATTGATTCGCCGTCCTTGGAGGAGCGCGAGATGGCGGACACTCTGAAAGCAAAATTCGCCGAAATCGGAGTGAATTTTACAGAAGATCATACACAGGAGCAGACCGGTTCGAATGCGGGCAATCTGTTTGCACGCATCCCGGGCAGTATTGACGGTGTGCCGGTTCTCTTTGCCGCCCACATGGACACGGTGGAGCCCGCAAAAGGGAAAAAGGCTGTTTTCCACGATGACGGAACCGTAACGAGCGACGGCACAACTGTTCTCGGCGCCGATGATCTGGCCGGTGTGACCGCGATCTATGAGGCCGTGCGCCACATCACTGAGGCAGGAGCGCCGCACCGCCCGATCGAAATCCTGATTTCAACTGGTGAGGAGCTGTACTGCAAAGGTGCGAATGCCTTCGATTACAGCCAGGTGCAGGCAAAAGAAGCGTACGTTCTGGACCTGAGCGGGGCAATCGGCGCGGCAGCCTATGCAGCTCCGACCCTTGTATCTTTTAAAGCAGAAATCCAGGGAAAAGCCGCCCATGCAGGTTTTCACCCGGAGGACGGCATCAACAGCATCCAGGCGGCCGCCCGCGCAGTCGCACAGCTTCCGCAGGGCCACGTGGATGAAAGCACCACTGCCAACATTGGAAAAATCGGCGGCGGCTCCGGCACCAATATCATTTCGGAGAGCTGCGTGATTGAAGGCGAAATCCGAAGCCTGAACCACGAGACGGCGATGGAGCTTCTGGAAACGTATCACAGAACCTTCCAGCAGGAGGCAGAGAAGATTGGTGCGAAGCTGGTCTGGGAAGAAAAGCTGAATATCCACGCCTATGAGACACCGCTCACCAGCGCCGCCGCAAAACATTACGAGAGCGCCGTTGCAGAAGAAGGCCTGACCGCTGCATTCGAAAAAACTTTCGGCGGCAGCGACAACAACGTCTTTGCACAGCACGGCATCGAAGGGCTTGTCATCGCAACCTCGATGAATCAGGTACACAGCTGCGCCGAGTACACAAAAATCCCGGAGATAGCCCAGGTGGCGCGGATTGTGGCCAATCTTGCCGCACCGCAGGAAGCCTGAACAGATCCCGGACGAAAAAACAGAATACGTAAAAAATCCCCAAAGCCCGCCGGCAGATGTGAAAACAAAAACCGGCGGACTTTTCCTGTTTCCGGCACGGCTTGCCACGCAGAGAAAAATAGTCTATAATAGGGAAAAGCTTCCGGTACATGCCGGAATTTAACACCAGTAGACAAGAAGTCCCCCGCTTCTAAAGCGGTGGGATGAATTGTTAAAAGAAACTTCGACATGTCAGACTCCGTGAAAATACCGACTGTGAGTTGAAACAAGAATAAAAGAGGAAAAACAATGATACGTACACCAATTCAGAAACTGGAATTTCCAAACGACAGAAACGTCCGATTGTACTGCAAGAGAGAGGATCTTCTCCCATTTTCCCTGGGCGGAAACAAAGTGCGGATCGGACGCGCCTTTTTCCGTGACATGCAGGAGAAAAACAAAGACTGCATGATCATTTACGGAAACAGCAGATCCAACCTCTGCCGTGTGCTGGCGAACCTGTGCTGTGCGGAAAAGATTCCATGCTATATGATCTGTTCTTCCGAAGAAAACGAAGAACACCCGATCGAAACCAACAACAGCCGTCTGATGAAATGGCTCGGAGCCGAAGTCATTCCGTGCAGAAAAACAGAGATTGCACAGACCGTCGAGCAGACGATGAACCGTTTGACAGAAGAGGGATATCACCCATATTATATTTTCGGCGATAAATTCGGAACGGGCAATGAAGGCACACCGGTACAGGCCTACGTGGATGGCTACCGCGAGATTCGTGCGTGGGAGAAAGAACAGAACATTTCTTTTTCTCATATCTTTGCGGCATCCGGAACCGGCTCGACCCAGTGCGGCCTGGTAAGCGGAAAACTGCTCGAGCAGGGAACGGAGCAGATCATCGGCCTTTCGATTTCATCCCGCGAGTACGACCGCGCCATCCGCATCATGGAGAGCGGCATTTCCGATTATTTTGCGAAGAATCAGCTGGTGCTGCCGGACGGATGGGAGCAGGAGCTTCACTTGGAAATGGGATACCGCCAGGGCGGATACGGCCAGTACGATGAGCGGATTTTACAGGTGATCCGGGAAGAATTCTGCCGGAACGGCCTTCCGCTGGATCCGACGTACACCGGAAAGGCATTCTGGGGAATGAAGCAGTACATAGAAGAACATCAGTTACAGGACTGCGATGTGCTTTTTATCCATACCGGAGGCACGCCGCTGTTCTATGACTGCATTCTGAACGATACCGATGGAGGAAAAAAATGAAACTGATTTCAATAGTCATTCCATGCTATAATTCCGAGGCAACGATCCGGAAAGTTGTAGAGATGGTGATGGAAGAATTCAAGAAAATGGACGGATATGACTGCGAATTTGTCCTGGTGAACGACGGTTCCCCGAAAGACAATACGTATGGGGAGATCAAGAAGCTCGGTGAGCAGTATCAGAATGTCAAGGGCATCAACCTGCTGCGCAATTTCGGCCAGCACAATGCGCTGATGGCGGCACTCCACTACACCGAAGGAGACTTTATTCTCGGCATGGACGATGACATGCAGACACATCCGTCCCAGATCAGCAAACTGATCCACAAGATGGAAGAAGGATACGATCTGGTTTACGGCTGCTATCCGAAACGGAAAAATTCGTTCCTGAAAAATGTCACCAGCAAACTGAACGAAGTTTCCTCCCGGATTCTTCTCGGACGGCCAAAAGACATCGTTTCCAGCAATTTCTGGATGATTACCCGCCAGATTAAGGACGAGGTGGTAAAATACGACAGCTTCAATCCCTATATTGACGGCATTTTCTACCGCACGACACACAAAATCGGAAATGTAAAGGTGGAGCATTTCAAACGTGCAGTGGGAACTTCCAACTATACGTTAAAGAAACTGATCAAATTGTGGCTTGCCTACTGGAACTATTCTGTAATTCCGCTTCGCATATCGTCCGTTCTCGGCGGAGTTTCTGCAGCCGGCGGTTTTCTGGCAGCCATCATGATTGCCATCCGAAAGCTCATCGATCCGACCGTGATGGTTGGCTGGTCTTCGACGATCTGCGCCATCGTTGTCTTTTCCGGATTGATTCTGATGGTGCTCGGCATCATCGGAGAATACCTCGGAAAGATGATTCTGATTCTGAACCGCACGCCGCAGTATATTGTGCGGGAAACCATTAACGTATCTGATGAGGAAGAAAAAAAGTGAAAAAAATCATGATTTTAGGCGCCGGTATTTACCAGGTGCCGCTGATCCGGACTGCACGCAGAATGGGTCTTTACACGGTCGTAGTGAGTATTCCCGGCGATTATCCGGGGTTTGCACTTGCAGATAAAATTTATGAACTGAATACGCGGGATAAAGAAGCGATTCTTGCGGCGGCGGAAAAAGAACAGATCGACGGAATCTGTACATCGGGAACCGATGTGGCCGTCAGCACAATCGGCTATGTCTGTGAAAAGATGCATTTGTCCGGCATTCCGTATGAGGCGGCGGAAATTCTGACCGATAAGGCAAAGATGAAAGACGCATTCCGGCAGGGCGGCGTTTCCGCGGCAGACGGGATGCGGGTAAGAAGCGCAGAGGAGGCACAAAAAGCCGCAGAACAGCTTGGATACCCGGTTGTCGTAAAACGGGTGGACAGTTCAGGAAGCCGCGGAATTACCGTGGTGGAGCATTCCGGACAGATCGAAGAAGCGTATGAAAATGCGAGAAACGGTTCGGCAAGAGATTATGTGCTGGTTGAAAATTTCCTCCGCGGAACGGAGATCGGCGCGGATGGATTTGTGCAGAACCACAAATTAGTCTTTCTGGCACCGCACACGAAATTTGTATACCGCGGCGCACACACGACCGTTCCGGTCGGCCACGCATTTCCGTATGGATGCAGCGGGGCACTGCGGGAAGAAATTGCCCGCCAGATGCAGATGGCCGTCACCGCGTCCGGTGCCGATCAGTGCTCCGTCAATGCGGATGTCTTTGTGGACGGCGAAAAGGTCTGGATCATTGAGATGGGCGGAAGAACCGGAGCAACCTGCATTCCGGAGCTGATTTCAACGTATTACGGATTTGATTTTTATGAGCAGATGATCAAAAGCGCCCTCGGGGAAGAAACAGACTTTCAGCAGACGGAAAGCTGTCCGTGCATGGCAAAGCTGCTGCTGAGCCCGGTAAGCGGAACCATCACACAAATTGACCGGGAGCAGATCGAACGTCTGCGTCAGGAAGGGCTGGAGCTTGTCCTGGATTATCCGGAGGGGCATGAAGTTTCTGCCATGGCAGATGGAACTGACCGGATCGGCCATGTGATTGTAAAGACGGACCGGGAAGCGGAACTGGATGAGCAGATGAAGCGGGTGTACCGCTGTATCTGGATTGATGGAAAAAATCTGGAGACAATCTGGGAAGAGAAAACAGAAAAATAAAAAACCCGGAATCTTTTCAAAACCTCAGAAGAGGAGCGAAAGGATTCCGGGTTTTGTGTTGCCAGGCATATCAATATCCGGTGGATCAATTTTGATTACACTGTTTTTACAGGCTTCATCATCATCCGATAGTAAACTGGAATCAGCAGTGCAACCGCACCGAACCAGGCAAGCGGACTTGCGATGCAGACGGCGGTGTAGCCTAAGAAGCGTGACAGCCAGACGGTAGCAGCAAGACGCAACACAAGCTCGATCATGCATGCGGCAAACGGTGCGCGTCCGTTCTGCATACTCTGAATCGAGGTGCGGTAGACGGCGAGAAGGCCGAGCAGGAAGTAGAACGGCGCTTCGATCGTCAGGAATGCATCGGAGTAATGGTAAATTTCTGCGGTCGGATTCGAAAGAAACAGTTCGACGATCGGATGGCGCAGCAGAAGAATACCGATGCACATCAGAATGTTGAACGCTTCGGTCTGGATCAGCGAAGCGCGTACGCCCTGTTCATCCTTCGCGCTGCACCGCTGGCCCAGGCAGATGCCAAAACCGCCGGTGAAGCCGTTGATGAAACAGAACACAAAGTAAATGATAATGCTGGTGGACGATACCAGGCGCGAACTGGAAGAGCACGGAACAGAAACCTTTCCGCTGACGGTCAACCACGATGATCTGTGGATGTTCGAGGGAAAAAATGTGCCGCACAGCTGCTGGACTATATCCATACACATTCAGAATCCGTGATTTCGCTCGAAAAGCTTGGTGAGCAAGTGCATCTGTCCCGCGAGGTCTGCTGCCGCCTCTTCTGGAAAATGACGGGAAAGACGGTGACGCAGTATCTCGAGGAATACCGTGCGTCCAAAAGCCTGCCGCTCGTCGAAAGCGGCTTTTTGCCACGAAAAATATGTTACATCTGTTTGATTGCCTGCAGCATTTCAAGATCCGAAGCAGTCACCTTGATATTGGAAACCATCGTTCGCCCGTCCGGCTTTTTCACCGTGACTTCGAGAATCGTTCCCTCTTCGATCTGGGAGGATGCGAGATCGCCCATGAATTTTACGAACTTCGGGTGGTTTTGGGCGAAACGGTCTCTCAGATTTTTTAATTCCATTAACTTCATTGGGTTAAATGCCATTCTTTTTTCTGTCCTTTCTATTCGAAACTTCTTTCGAAACATGAAAGTATTGTAACATGGAAAAGAAAAAATGCAAGCGGATAAAAAGAGAAAAGACAGAGATACTGGGAATATAGAAAAGATTCTCAATTAGAATGGGAGAAAAACGAATGAAAGCAAAGAAGTATCTGCTGTTTTTTCTTTTGGGCTACTGCATCTATCTTGCCATCGAAGTCACCTACCGCGGTTACAGCTTCCGCCTGATGGGCATTGCCGGAGGACTGTCCCTTGCAGGAATCGGAATGCTGGAAGACGCCGGGCTGCGCCGCTTTCCGCCGGCGTTTCAGATGATGGTATCCGCCGTCCTGATTACGGCCATCGAACTGTATTCGGGAATGTTTTCCCTGCGGGTGCTGCATTACCGTATGTGGGACTACAGTGCGCTGCCGTTTTCCTTCTGCGATGGGCTGATCTGCCCGTGGTTTTTCGGAATCTGGTATCTGCTCTCGGCAGTGGGAATTTTTCTCACAGATTATGTGAGCTATTATATTTTCCACGAGGGGACGCACCCGATGTATCGAAAGAAGAAAAAGGGTTGTGCCGAGGGTGAGTTCGTTATAAAATAAGAAAAAACAACCCAGGCAGGAGGTCCTCATGGAAAACGAAAAAAATTATCTGGAATATCTCGCAGAATTGTACCCGACCATCGAAAAAGCAGCGACCGAAATCATCAATCTGCAGTCCGTTATCAACCTTCCCAAAGGCACGGAGCATTTCCTTTCGGATATTCATGGCGAATACGAAGCCTTTTCTCATGTACTCCGCAACGGTTCCGGTGCCGTGCGAAAGAAGATTGACGATGTTTTCGGCCACACGCTCGGCATCTCGGAAAAACGCGCGCTTGCGACCCTCATCTATTACCCGAGAGAGCGCCTGGAGATGGAGAAAAAACAGCAGGAGGATATCGATGACTGGTACAAGGTCATGCTGTACCGCCTGATCGACGTCTGCAAAATCGTTTCTTCCAAATACACCCGTGCCAAAGTGCGGAAAGCCCTGCCGGCGGATTATGGCTATATCATCGAGGAGCTGATCACCGAAAAGCCGGAGGTGCTCGACAAAGAAGCATACTACGAGGCGATCATCCAGACTATCCTCGAAATCGGAAGCGCCGAGAACTTCATCATTGCCGTGGCAGAACTGATCCAGCGTCTCGTTGTCGATCATCTCCACATCATCGGCGATATCTTTGACCGCGGTCCGGAGCCGTATAAAATCATGGACTGCCTGATGAATTACCATTCCCTCGACATCCAGTGGGGCAACCACGATGTGCTCTGGATGGGCGCTGCGACCGGCCAGCCGGCGTGCGTGGCCAGCACGATCCGCATCTGCCTCCACTACGGCAATCTCGATGTGCTGGAGGACGGCTACGGCATCAATATGCTTCCGCTTGCCACCTTTGCTCTCGAGACGTACGGCGATGATCCGTGCGAATGCTTTGCCGCAAAAGGCGGCGAGGACAGCGGAAATTCCCAGCAGATGCTGGAGCGCCGCATGCACAAGGCCATCACCGTAATGCAGTTAAAGCTCGAGAACCGTCTGATCCGTGAAAACCCGGAATACGGCATGGAAAACCGCCGTCTGCTGGAACAGATCGATTACCAGAACGGAACGGTGACGATTGGGGAGAAAACGTATGCCCTGCGTGACACGGGTTTTCCGACCATCGACCCGGCGCATCCGGACGAGCTGACCGAAAAAGAGGCAGAAGTGCTCGATAAGCTGATCTTCGCCTTCCGCAACAGCGAAAAACTGCAGGCGCACGTCGATTTCCTGCTCAAAAAAGGAAGCCTCTACCGCGTCTACAATGGAAATCTGCTGTACCACGGCTGCATGCCGATGAATGAGGACGGCACCTTAAAAGAGGTACAGGTCGACGGAAAGAAATACAAGGGAAAAGCACTGTACGATATCCTCGAGCACAACGTGCGCCGCGCATTTGTAAGCCGCGATCCGAAAAAACGGGAGCAGGGCCGCAATACACTGTGGTATCTGTGGACCGCGCCGAATTCCCCGCTGTACGGCCGCGACAAGATGACAACATTTGAGCGGTATTTCCTCGCAGAAAAAGAGACCTGGACCGAGGTGAAAAACGCGTATTACCGCCTGATCGAGAAAGAGGAGACGGCGGACCGGATCTTACAGGAGTTCGGGCTTGCCGGTGAAAATGTACATATTATCAACGGCCACGTCCCGGTACACCAGAGTGCCGGTGAAAGCCCGGTCAAATGCGGCGGCAAGGTGCTGATCATCGACGGCGGCTTCTGCAGGGCGTACCACAAAGAAACCGGCATCGCGGGTTACACGCTGATTTACAACTCGTACGGCCTCAGCCTCACCGCGCACGAGCCGTTTGAATCGACGGAAAAAGCAATCCAGGAGGAGAAGGATATCGTCTCACGCCAGGTGGCGGTGCGGTACAACATGAAGCGCCAGTTAGTCGGCGATACGGATCAGGGACGGCAGATCCGGCAGCGCATCCGTGAATTAAAGGAACTGATCGAGGCGTACCGCACGGCTCAGTTAAAAGAGCTTCTTTAAATCAAGGGTTTTCAACTGCGCCGGAAAATGGTATAATCAAAACAGTGTGCGCAGATGGAAACACTGTGCGCTGGAACAGATGGAAAGAAGGAAGAAACATATGAGGGCATGGATTGCCAGGATGACAGAAGATAACATAGATCAGAGCGCGATCGAAAAAGCAGGAGAGATTCTGAAAAACGGTGGTCTGGCGGCATTCCCGACCGAGACCGTATATGGTCTTGGCGGAAATGCGCTGGATGCCAAAGCTTCCGAGAAAATTTATGCGGCAAAGGGCCGTCCGTCGGACAACCCGCTGATCGTCCACATCGGAAGAATGGAGGACCTCGAAACCGTAGCGGCAAACGTGCCGGAGAGTGCACGCAAACTGGCAGCCGCATGCTGGCCGGGACCGCTGACGATGATTTTTGAGAAAACAAATGCCGTTCCGCTCGAGACGACGGGAGGCCTTACCTCCGTAGCCGTGCGCTACCCGAGCAACAAAGTGGCAAACGCACTGATCTTAGCCGGAGGCGGCTTCATCGCAGCGCCGAGCGCCAATACATCAGGCCGGCCGAGCCCGACGAAAGCCGAGCATGTGATCGAGGATCTGGGGGACAAAATTGACTGTATCATCGACGGAGGAGACGCCGAGATCGGCCTCGAATCCACCATCGTCGATTTTACAGAGGAGATTCCGACGATTCTCCGCCCGGGCTATTACAACAAAGAGATGCTGGAAAAAGTGCTTGGAACCGTGCGTGTCGATCCGGGAATCATTGCGGAGGACAGCCATGTGCGTCCGAAGGCACCGGGCATGCGCTACAAACATTATGCGCCGAAGGCAGACCTTACGATTATCCAGGGCGAGATGGAACGGGTGATTCCGGAAATCAACCGCCTTGCCGCAGAACAGGAAAAGGCAGGAAAGAAAGTGGGCGTAATCTGCACCGATGAGACACGGGAGCAGTACACCACAGGAGATATCAAGAGCATCGGGCTGCGCGCCGAAGATGAGACGATCGCGCATCACCTGTTTGCGATTCTGCGCGACTTCGATGAGGACGGCGTGGAAGTGATTTATTCCGAGGCTTTCGACACCCCGCGTATGGGGCAGGCGATCATGAACCGCCTGTTAAAAGCCGCAGGCCACAAAGTAGCAGAGGTATAACAGTGAAACATTACAGCAGGATTTTATTTGTGGACGCGGACGATACCGCGCGCGCACCGATGGCGAAGGCGATTCTGCAGAGCAAAGAGCTTCCGTGGCCGATGGAAATTGGTTCCCGCGGGCTTGTCGTTCTGTTTCCGCAGCCGGTCAACCAGAAGGTAGAGGCAGTGCTTGCGCGCAACGGGCTTTCGGCCAAAGACCACACCACCACACCGCTTACCGCGGAGGACATCAACGACGAAACGCTGCTTCTTGTGATGGAGGACAGTCAGAGGGAAAAGATCCGTGAGGACTTCCCGGATGCGCCCCATCTGCAGACGATCGCCGGATTTCTGCGGCTGGCAGGAGACATCCCCGCCCTTTACGGGGAACCGCTTACCGAATACGGAAAATGTTATGAAGCGCTGGAATTCCTGATTGAAGGTGTTCTTGCGCGGCTGAAAGAGGAGGAAGAACAATGATAGCTTTAGGATGCGACCACGGCGGATATGAGCTGATGCAGGAGGTAAAAGCATATCTGGACAAACAGGGACTGGAATATCAGGACTTCGGATGCTACAGCAACGAGGCAGTTGATTATCCGGTTTACGCCAGAAAAGTAGGCCATGCGATCCAGAACGGAACGTGTGATAAGGGAATCCTGATCTGCGGAACCGGAATCGGCATTTCTATCACGGCAAACAAAATGGAAGGAATCCGTGCAGCACTCTGCACCGACTGCTTCTGCGCAGAGGCAACCCGCCTGCACAACGATGCCAACGTACTGGCGATGGGAGGACGCGTTGTAGGCCCTGGCCTTGCAATCAAAATCGTAGAAACCTTCCTGAACACTCCATTTTCCGGAGAAGAGCGTCACGAACGCCGGATTCACTTGATTGAGCATGAAGGCGAAAATGAATAAATTTTAAACAAAGGAGAAGGGAAAATGGCAAGAACAGTCATCATGGATCACCCGCTGATCCAGCACAAAATCGGTATTATCAGAAAGAAAGACACAAGCTCCAAGGAGTTCCGCGAGATGATCAGCGAGATTGCAATGCTGATGTGCTACGAGGCAACCAGAGAGCTGCCGCTCACAGACGTTGAAATTGAAACCCCGATCTGCAAAACAACCGTAAAAGAGCTCGAAGGAAAGAAAATGGCAGTTGTGCCGATCCTCCGTGCCGGTCTTGGTATGGTAGAAGGTATGCTGGCTATGATTCCGGCAGCAAAAATCGGACACATCGGTCTGTACCGTGATCCGGAAACCCTGGCACCGGTTGAGTATTACTGCAAACTTCCGTCAGACATCGCAAGCCGTGAAGTATTTGTAACCGACCCGATGCTGGCAACCGGCGGTTCTGCAACGGCAGCCATCACCATGCTGAAAGAAAAAGGCGCAAAGAAGATCCACTTCATGTGCATCATCGCATCTCCGGAAGGAATCGAGAAAATGCATGAGGTTCACCCGGATGTCGATGTTTTCGTCGGAGCACTGGATGACCATCTGAACGAGCACGGCTACATTGTACCAGGCCTCGGCGATGCCGGAGACCGTATCTTCGGTACGAAATAAGAGCGGAAGCAAAGTACGTTAAGAAAACACAGGGGAAATGGGTATGAGCGATAAACGAGAGGATTATATTTCCTGGGATGAATATTTCATGGCAGTTGCCCAGCTTGCCGGTATGCGCTCGAAGGATCCGCACACACAGGTGGGAGCCTGCATTGTGAGCGAGGACAACAAGATTCTGTCCATGGGATACAACGGTTTCCCGAGAGGCTGTTCGGACGACGAGTTCCCGTGGGGAAAGACAAGTGAAAATCCGCTGGAAAACAAGTATCTTTACACAACGCACAGTGAACTGAACGCCATCCTGAATTACCGCGGTGGAAGCCTCGAGGGAGCCAAGCTGTATGTGACATTGTTCCCATGCAACGAGTGCTGCAAGGCGATTATCCAGGCGGGAATCAAAACGGTGATCTACGACTGCGACAAGTACGCGGACACCCCGTCCGTGATCGCATCGAAACGGATGATGAAGGCGTCCGGAGTCACTTTTCAGAAATACCACCGCACAGGGCGGGAAATTACCATGTCCCTGTAGCAGAAAAGATAATAGAAGGAGCGCGCCTGAACGAACAGAAAGTTCAGACGCGCTTCGTCTGTATACACGAAAAGACAAGAAACGGGAGGGCACCATGGAGAGCAATTTCGAATGGATTACGGCAAACGGGGATATCGGCATCCGCTTTTTCCACAGCATCGACGACGGCGGCTACAGCAACCCGCCGCACTGGCACAACGATCTGGAGATCATTTATCTTCTGGAAGGCCGTCTGAAGGTGCGTTTCGGTGACGGCGGCGAGCGGCAGATCGGGGCAGATGAACTTCTCGTCATCAACTCCGGCACGATCCACGCCGTGACAGCCTATCCGAATCAGGCCATCGTCCTGCAGGTTCCGTACGAGATGCTGCTGCAGTACATGGAGCGTTACGATCAGCTTTACTTTGTTGTGGATGAAAGACCGGCCAGTGAGGCGGAAAAACAAAAACTCGCAGAATTCAAAGCAGTTCTCCGGGAGATGGACGAGGTGTACGGTGCGCAGAAAGAAGGGTATCAGTTAAAATTCGACAGCCTTCTTCTTGAAGCGCTGTACCGCTTACTGGTGGACTATGCGGTGCGGATCGGAAAAGAACACATTCCGCAGAATCAGAAGGCCGTACAGCAGATCCGCGAGGTCATGCGGTATATTGAGGAGCATTACGCCAAAAAGCTGACGGTGGCGCAGGTCGCGGAGCACTTTGGTTATACGCCGAATTATCTGTCGAAGCTTCTGAAACGGTACCTCGGTCTGACGGTCTACCAGTATTTGTATGAAATCCGGCTCGACCGGATCTGCCGCGACCTGCAGCATCCCGAGGCGCGGATCATGGAACTTCTGCCGAAACACGGCTGCGAAAACTACAAGTCGGTGTCGCGTCTGTTTAAAGAGCGGTACGGCTGCAGCATGAAGGAAATGCAGAAGCGGTATGAAAAGGAAAAAGGAGACCGCCCGATGGGCCAGTGGGTAAGAATCAGAAAAGCGGAAATGCCCTGATTTTCTGCCCAAAAAGGCACTAAACAAGAAGAAGAGAGCATGGTATAGTGGAAGCATGAAACAGCGGATTTTCAGTAAATGCCGCAAAACATGTGAAAAATGGAGTGTGGAAAATGAAAGCAAAACAGATTACAACGTACCATGTAAAAGGGGAAGCAAAAACCTGGGAAAAAGCGCTGGCACCGGAAGACGAGTCCAAGAGCGTAAAAATGATTGAGTCGAACGTCATCAACCTGTATCCGGACTTTGCGTTCCAGACCATCGAGGGCTTCGGCGGCGCCATGACCGAGAGCAGCGCATACCTGCTGTCTCGTATGGATGAGGAAACACAGAATCAGGCATTACAGGATATTTTCGGACCGGACGGCCTTCATGCAAGATTTGTCCGCGTGCCGATCGACAGCTGTGACTATTCCCTTGAGGAGTATCAGGCAGTCGCAGACCCGATTGCAGACCCGGATCTGGCAACCTTCTCAATCGACCGCGACCGCAAATATGTCCTTCCGATGCTGAAAAAAGCCATCGAAATCTCTGCAGAGCCGATCAGTGTTCTGATGAGCCCGTGGTCTCCGCCGTATCAGTGGAAAACTGCACCGAAGATCGCAAAGAATGATGCTGCTGTTTACGGTGCAATGGGAATGCCGGTTCCGGAAGAGATTCCGCAGAGAAACCACGGCGGCAGCCTGAAACCGGAGTATTACGGAAGCTGGGCAAAATACGTCGTAAAATATCTGCAGGCATACCTCGATGAGGGAATCCCGGTGACGATGCTGAGCCTGCAGAACGAGACCGTAGCGGCTACCACCTGGGACAGCTGCGTATGGACACCGGAAGAGTCCAAAACCTACCTGAAAGATTATCTGTATCCGGAGATGAAAAAAGCAGGCCTGACGGACAAGATCGGCATCTTCATCTGGGATCACAACAAAGAGCGTATGATCGAGCACGTTCTGACCGTCCTTGACGAGGAGACCATGGACATGGTAGCCGGTATCGCATTCCACTGGTATTCCGGCGACCACTTCGAGGCTGTTGAGCTGATGAAACAGAAATACCCGGACAAAACCTTCATGCTTTCCGAGTGCTGTGCCCTTCACATGCCGGGCAGAATCGGTTTTGGCGACGGTGGTTTCGGACCGGTGAACTTCCAGACACCAGAGTACGTCGATTACCTTGACGCCGCAGATTATGCACACGATATGATCGGAAACCTGAACGCCGGCATGAACCGCTGGATCGACTGGAACTTCCTCGTAGACAAAGACGGCGGCCCGCGCCACGTACCGATGGGATTCACCTCAGGTCTGATTGTGGATGATGATTTCCATTACCGCAAACCGATCATGTACCACTACATCGGCCATATTTCCAAATACATTGCTCCGGGTGCAAAACGCATCGGCTGGAGCAAATACGGAGCAAACCTGGATGTAACGGCCGCAGTCAATCCAGACGGAAGCTACGTTGTGATTCTGCTGAACCGCACAAAAGAGGATTCTGGCTGCTTCCTGCGTGTCAACGGACATATCATGCGTGTCGATCTTCCGGCAGAGACACTCAGCACGGTTGTAATCGAGAAATAAAAAGCAAAAATAAGAAAATGCCTTCTGTGCAGAATGAAAACAGTCTGCACAGAAGGCATTTTTATAAGATACGATTTATTTTTGATCGGAATCGGAAGAATCTGAGTTTTTCTCTTCGGTCGAAGGCTTTGCCGGTGTATACGGCGCATCAACCGGAGACTCTTCCGTGGCCAGCTTTGTCAGCGCTTTGCGCAGCCGGTAGCCCGGGAAGTGGAAGACTTCGGCCTCGTCGATCTTCTTTTTCTGATATGGGATCGCCTGTCTCGTTTCCGGATCAATGTGGTCCATGTGGAAGTAAAACGCATCGTCATCCGGCAGGTGATGTTTTTCAAGACGACGGTTGGCGAAGTTGCGGCAGACCGTGCAGATAATGGCACAGACCGGAACGGCGATGATCATGCCAAAGACACCCCAGAAGCCGCCGCCGATCAGAATCGAGATGATGATAAGGAAGCTGGACACGCCGGTCGTCTCGCCGAGGATTTTCGGTCCTAAGAAGTTTCCGTCAAACTGCTGCAGGAGAACGACGAAAATCAGGAAATACAGTGCCTGCAGAGGGTCGATCAGAAGGATCAGCAAGAGACATGGAACCGCGCCGAGGAACGGGCCGAAAAACGGAATGATATTCGTCACACCGATGATTACGCTGACCAGCAGTGCGTACGGGGTGCCGATCAGGCTCGTCACAAGATAGCAGATGGCACCGATGATGATCGAATCGATGACTTTTCCAACGAGGAATCCGCTGAATTCCTGGTTCACATACTGGCAGTCGCGGATCACGGCATTTCCGTGATCCAGACCGAGCAGCGCGTAGACTGCTTTTTTCAGCTTGGCAATGTAGCTTTCCTTGTTGTACAGCATGTAGATCGCAACGATCGCGCCAAGCAGAATGTTTTTGAAAAACGTAACCATGTTGACGAGCTGTCCGGAGAGGTTCAGAAGGAACGTACGGAGCATCGGCATCAGGTCATTGGTCAGCCAGTTGGAAAGCTTTGCGGAGAACATGGAGATGTACTGGTCTGCCGTCTGCTGCATCTCCGGGTAATTCGCCAGCACTTTTGTGGCAAAATCCTGAATGTTGTTTGCGTAGTTGGAGAAGTTGGAGACAATGTTTGTGATACTTGAGAACAGCTCCGGGATCAGGGTCGCAATGAGTCCGTACAGCGCGAAAAGCATGGCGACGTACGTCAGAAGAATCAAAAGCGCCCGTACAAGCTTTTTGCAGCGTACCGACTGTGTTTTTCCGTGCCGGGCAAAGAGTCTGGCGATGATCCGCTGTTCTATGAAGTTAATGATCGGGCTGATCACATAGGCGAGAATCAGGGCTGCAATCAGGGGGGAGAGAATGTCGAGGACATTGTGAAAGGCGGTCCGCACAGAAGTCTGGTGGAAGAGCAGGTAGTAAAAAATCATGGACGCTGCAAGTACCAGAAAGGCAGTAACGCCGGCCCGGACATATTTTCGGTAACGATCCAGTTTCATAAAAATGTAAATCCCCTTTCGAATTTTATTAACCTCTATTATACACATGCAATCCCCAAAATACAACCGCAACCACACTTGCGGGAAAAAAAGGAAACTGCTATACTGGAAAAGCAGATTTAGAAAAAGGAGATAACAAATTTGAAGATAAAAATGCCGCCAAGCGTAAATATGGTAATCGATTCCCTGCATGCGAAAGGCTTCGAGGCGTACGCGGTCGGAGGCTGTGTGCGCGATACGATTCTTGCGCGGGAGCCGGACGACTGGGATATTACAACCTCTGCTTCCCCACAGCAGGTAAAAGAAATTTTTGACCGCACCGTGGATACGGGACTGGAGCACGGAACGGTAACAGTTCTGGCCGGAAGCGGCGCGCACGAGGTCACGACGTACCGCATCGACGGAGAGTATGAGGACGGCCGCCATCCGAAAGAAGTGGTCTTTACCTCCAGCCTCGCCGAGGATCTGCGCCGCCGTGATTTTACGATCAATGCGATGGCATACAACAACGAAGAGGGGCTTGTGGATCTGTTCGATGGAATCAGGGATTTACAGCGCAAAGTCATCCGCTGTGTCGGAAATCCGACCGAGCGGTTCAGTGAGGATGCACTGCGGATCCTGCGTGCCCTCCGCTTTTCCGCACAGCTCGGCTTCAAACTCGATTCGGCAACACTGGATGCCATCATAGCACTCGCACCGACGCTTGAAAAAATCAGCGCCGAGCGGATCCGTGTGGAACTGAATAAACTGTTGATCTCGAAGCGGCCGGAGTACATGGAGGCCGTCTATGAGGCGGGTATTACAAAGATTGTGCTGCCGGAGTTTGATGAACTGATGAAAACGCCGCAGAACAATCCGCACCACTGCTATAATGTCGGTGAGCACACGATTGCCGCTCTGCAGCACGTTCCGGCAGATCCGATTCTGCGCTGGACGATGCTGCTCCACGACATTGCAAAACCGGCGTGCCGCACAACGGATGAGGCCGGCATCGATCATTTTAAAGGCCACGCACCGGCGGGGGAGAAAATGGCGAAAGCGATTCTGCGCCGTCTGAAATTCGACAACGAAACCATCCGCCAGGTCGCAGCATTGATCCGCTGGCATGACTGCCGCATGGCTCCGGAGAAACCGGTGATCCGCCGTATTCTGAACAAACTCGGCCCGGAGCTGTTCGAAAAACTGATGATCGTGCAGGAAGCCGATACGATGGCCAAAAGCCTGTACCAGCGGGAGGAAACCCTGGAACGGATCGGGAAGGTAAGGGAGTGCGTCAGAGAAATTCTCGATAACGGCGACTGCTTTACGTTGAAAACACTGGCCGTTTCCGGCAAAGATCTGATGGAACTTGGTGTCCCGAAAGGCCCGAAAATCGGCGAATGCCTGAACGCGGCGCTGGAAGAAGTGATAAAAGATCCGGCGAAGAATACAAAAGAATACCTGACAGAGTACGTAAAAACACTGCTGTAAAGCAAAAACGGCAAACAAGAGAGCCGGGGACAGAACAATCCGTCCCCGGCTCTCGTTTGTTTTTTTGAACTGTTTTTTATGCGTTCAGATCACGCAGCAGATCCGCATACCAGCAGAAGACATGGGCAATGCGGTACAGCTCACTCTCCTTGGAGACGGTGCGCCACAGCTCTTTATAGCTGTGCAGCCATCGTTCGAGATCTCCGGCGAGTGCAAAACAGTCTTCTTTCTCCGGCAGAGTGCCCTCGGAAAGGAGGAAAGCGCGCAGGAACGGCAGCAGGCGGTTCAGTACTTTCAGGCCGTCTGCGGCGAGCAGGTACGCATAGATCATCGGACGGTTCTCCGGGCGGACGGTGCCGGCTTTCTCGTACAGAACGGCGCAGAGCGCGTCGATCGAAGCGTTGGAAGCATCCGCATCGCCTTCTGCGCAGGAGCGGAGCAGTTCGGCAGCCTCTTCTTTGTCCTGATGCAGTTCGAGTGCTTCCTGCACCATAACGGCAGTGCGCCACGGATACGCATCCTGATGGCAGAGAAGATCGAGCACGGAAACGAGTTTTCCGGAAGCATCACCAAATTCCAGCACGGAAATCTGGCGGTTGATTTCCTCCTCCGGCAGAATGTCTGCATTCCAGGAGAACGCCGCGCCGTAGATCATGCCGATGCGGGAGAAGTCCGGGTGATTGATGTGGCCGTAATCGCCCCAGTCAGTGTTCAGAAGTCCCATTGCATGGCATTCGTGGCCGTAGCGCGCCATTCTGGAAATGTTTTCATACGCCTCATGATACTTGTTGATGAGCTGGTTCCATCCCTGTACGCCCGGGCACACATACAGATGCTCGGCACCGGAATTGGCAAGGCGGGTCAGACGCTCCGATGAAACATTTGACGCATAATCCCAGTGGAGGCAGATCAGGTTCTTCGGCAGGAGATGATAAACTTCCGGCTCCTGGCTGATGACATCACTCCAGAACATCGGCGTGCGGCCGGATTCAGTGATATAGTTGGCAAGCTCTGTCACAAACTCGGTGTAGATGACGGTGGTTCCCTTTTCCTCGGCGAGTGCGCGGGAAGCCCCTTTTCCAAGGTCAAACGTTTCATCCGCGCAGAGATTGAAATACTTCGAGGAGAAGAGCTGCATATATTCGGAAAGAATGTGTTTGGCAAGGGAGAGGCTCTCCGGGTTTGTGATATCGAGCGTATGGTGCGCCTGGCGGTCATAGAAGGAGAACGGAGCCGAAGCAGAGCCTTCCAGTTCGCACAGATGTGCATACGATTTCGTGCAGAGCAGCTTGTACAGATGGCCGAAGCTTGCAAGCGACGGAACGAGATCAATGCCAAGTCCCTTGCAGTAGCGGTCCAGCTCGAGGATGTCCTCTGCAGTGAGCGGCGTATCGTCGCGCCACATCTCGGTCAGATCGTCGAAGAGATAGCTGTGCTCGATGTAGAGCTGAAGCTGATTGATTTTATAGAAGCTCAAGGTGTCGGCAAGCTGTTTCAGATAGGAAAGCGTCGGAACACGTCCGCGGGTCGCATCGTGGTAGAAGCCGCGGTTTTCCATGGCCGGTTTGTCGGAGATCAGGACGGTTGGAAGAACAGCACCTGCCTGGCGGATCATCTGACGGAGTGTCTGCACGCCGTAGAGAACGCCGCTTTCCAGAGATCCGCAGATCGTGATGTTTTCCGGTGTGACAGCGAGGGTATAAGCCTCACGGGATAATTCCGGAGAAGCAGTCAGATAGATCAGGTGTGATCCCACCGGCAGATGACGGCGGCAGATGGCAGGACGGAATCCTGTCTGTGCCTCAATCTCCTGCTGCAGAAGCTGTGCGGCAGAAAAAAGCTCAGCCGGGCTCTCGGAATCGAGAAAAATGCGGCTGTCATAGTGAATCGTAAAGGTGCCCTCTCCGTAGGAAAGAGAAGATGGCTGTGGTAAGAAAATCATAAAAACCCTCCTTAAAATAAAATGATTTTAGAGAACCCCATAACAGGTGTTTTTCACCCTGTCAAGTTTGGAATATTTTACCATGCGGTGAAATTAAAAACAATAAAATAAGAGAAAAAGAAAACACTTTCAACATTGCTTTTGGGATGAAAGAAAAAACAAAAACCAGTATGCATGGCACAGGGCGGATACGCATACATTGAATCGTGACCCCAAAAACGATCACAACAGGGAAAGGAGTCAGGCTCTTGTATGATTATGGATTGAGTGTGCTGTCCCATTACGGCCTTACGGCTTCCGGCACAATGCGGGTGCGGGGCGCTTTATTGTGCCACACCGAACAGGGGGATAAGCTGATCAGCGAGTTCGGGACGGCGGCGGAAAAACTGGAGCAGCGGTATCTTCTGCAGTGCCGCATCACGGAGTCGGGGCTCCTGCGGTGCGATCAGATTCTGCGGAACGAAGAGGGAGCGCTTGCAACGCGCGGGGATGACGGAGGAACGTACATTGTGCGGAACTGGTACCCGGGCCGGGAATGTGAGACGGGAAACAGTGAGGATCTCATCCGCGCCTCGGACGCGCTGGCGCGGCTACATACGGCAGCTCATCTGCCGGTGAAAACGGAATACCGGAGGGAATCCCTCGTGGAGGAGTGCATCCGCCACAATGTGGAAATTCGAAAGATCCGAAAGTATTTGCAGACGAAAAAGAAGAAAAATGAGTTTGAAAAACTGCTGCTTGCAAGCGTTGGTCCGTATCTGGAACAGGGAGAGCGGGCGGCCGCGGAAATGAAAGCTTCTTCCTATGAAAAACTGCGGCAGCGGGCGGACGAAGAAGGCGCCGTCTGCCACGGGGAATTCAGCCAGCACAATATTCTGCTGGAAAACGGCAGAGGCGAAACGGCGGTCAATTTCGACAAGTGGAACTTCGATCTCCAGGTGGCAGATCTTGGCTATTTTATGCGGAAAATTCTGGAAAAACACGGCTGGAGCGAGCGCGCGGCAGAACGGATCTTAAACGCCTACAGCGCCAGACGGCCGCTCAATGAGGGGGAAATCGAGACACTCCGCCTCTATCTTTCCTATCCGTGGAAATACTGGAAACTGGCAAACCGCTACTACGGAAGCAGAAAATCGTGGATATCCGGGCGGAATACGGAGAAACTAAAAACACTCAATGCGCAGCAGGCAGACTGGCTGCGGTTTGTTAAGGGATCCTTCTTTTAACCGTGCGGTGGAAAAGAGTCTGTTTTGGGCGGAAATCGCCATAAAACCGCTGGTATGGGGGACTTTTTTCTTGACAAGAGAGACGCATTAGTATATAAATATATACAGCTACGCGAAAAAGCCGGTCAACGTAACAGACTGATCATCCGGAAGAAAAACAGCCGGCAGGGCAGGTCGTGTGTATCAGCGGGCCCGCGTACCATGTAAAAAACAAATGTAAGATACAGGAGGAGTAAAACTCATGAACAAAACAGAATTAGTTGCAGCTATGGCTGAGCAGACAAATTTATCCAAAAAAGATGCAGAGGCTGCTTTAAAAGCATTTATCGATGTAGTATCTGAAGAATTAAAGAAAGGTGAGAAAGTTCAGCTGGTAGGCTTTGGTACCTTCGAAGTATCCGAAAGAGCAGCAAGAGAAGGAAGAAATCCGCAGACTGGCGAGACCATGGAAATCAAAGCTTCCAAAACTCCGAAATTCAAAGCAGGAAAAGCTTTAAAGGACATGATGAACTAAGTAAAAATCTATGCGCTTAGATAAATTTTTAAAAGTATCAAGACTGATCAAGCGGCGTACCGTAGCCAATGAAGCCTGTGATGCAGGCCGTGTCCTCGTCAACGACAGACCGGCAAAAGCATCCGCACAGGTCAAGGCAGGAGATGTACTGGAAATTCAGTTCGGAAGTAAATCCGTCAGGGTAGAAGTGCTGAATGTGCAGGAAACCGTGAAAAAAGAAGAAGCACAGGAGCTTTACCGCTACTTATAAGAAGTGCGGCAGGATTCATGTGCAGCGAATAAAAAGAGAAAACCTTCATATAATGGGTGTATAGACCATTGTATGGAGGTTTTTTGCATGGGAGAGATGAACGAACAGGCGCACCGCCTTTTACTGGAACAGCGGAAAACACTTTCTCTTGGCGGCGTGCAGGATGTGAAAAGCTTTGATGAGAACGAAGTTCTGCTCGTGACCGTCTGCGGTGTTCTTACCATCCGCGGAAAAGAGCTGCATGTGGGCCGCCTGGAGCTGGAAAAGGGAGAGGCGGATATCGAAGGCAGCATCGACAGCCTGGTCTATACGGAACATGGGCCGCTGCAGAAGAAGGGGTCTGCGCTTGCGCGGCTGTTCCGGTAAAAATGAGTGCGTATGTCACCCGGGAGCTGATTCTGCTCGCCTGTTCCATCTGGCAGGGGGCAGTCCTGGGGTTCTGGTACGATCTGATCAAGACAGCGCGGAAACTGATCCGCCACAGCCATGCGGCGGTATCAGCAGAGGACCTCTGCTACTGGATTGCGGCAGCGCTGTATCTGTTTGTACGGATTTACGGAGAGAACAGCGGTATTCTCCGCGGGTATCTGTTTGGCGGCATCCTTGGGGGCGCTGCGTTGTACCACGCATCGTTTGGACGCTTTCTTCCGGAACTTCTGGCAAAGGGAATCAAAAAAGCAGGGCGAATCCTCGCTTTTCCAGGAAAATGGCTGGTAAAAAGTATGAAAAAACGGAGAAAAAGGTTGAAATTTCATGGGAAGAACGGTAAGATGTAACTACACATGTAAGAACAAAAGAAACAAGTCTGCGGACGAAAAACAACAGATAGTTTGGCTGCAGACGGTTGGAAAATAGAAAGCAAGGGTAAAGAAAAGAATGAAAGAAAGGGAAGAAAAGAATTCTGGCCGAAAGAAAAAAGTCAGAAAGAAGAGCCGTACAACAGAGTTCTCAATTACCGTAGTCCTGTGCTGCCTGGTTGCAGTCCTTACCGTAAAGGGAATCAGCCTTCAGCAGAAGGTCAATGCAAATGCATCCCGTCTTTCCAGTCTGGACAGCCAGATTGAAGAGGAGAAGCAGCGCACCGATGATATTACCGCCTTGAAAGAATACATGCAGACCGATGAGTACATAGAAAAAACGGCAAGAGAAAAACTTGGCATGGTAAAGGATAATGAGATTTTATTTAAAGAATCCCAGTCGAAATAAACAAAACAGATAAAGAAAGGGCATGATTTCGCAGTCCCCTTTGAAGTCCAGAACAAAGAGAGGAGGAGCGGAACATGCCGGAGTGGATCATTGCCATGTTCCTGATCGGCGCATTGCTGTCAGCAGGGGACATGGCTAAAATTTTTTTGGAAGCCAGAAGAAGCCGCCGGGAAGCGGCCGTCTATGACAATCATCCGCAGAAACTGCAGATGGAGCACTACGCCGATTCGTTCCGCGTTCTGGCAGAGAGCTTTTACCAGATGCCGTCAAAAAGTGTGATGCCGGAGACGGGCCGGGTGGACAAGATTCTGGAAAAAGAACAGCAGGAAGTCTGTAGCCGCTGTGCGAAGGCGTCGTGGTGCTGGGAGCAGTACGGAAACCTGACGCGCGAGCGGTGCCAGGAACTTCTTCAGACAATCGCCGACGGGGATGAGGACGAGATCAGCCGTGCAAAAGGCGAATGGAATGCCTCCTGCCTGAACGGCTCCCGCTTTCTGGAACTGTTCTGGAACCGCTACCAGCAGGAACGCCAGACGGCGCTCTGGTCGGGGCGTGTGGCGGAGAGCCGCCGCGTGGTGGCAGAACAGTTAAGTGAAGTCGCCGGGATTATGGACCGCGCCGCGTGTGATCTGTACAGCCTCAACAGTCTGCCGGACGAGCTCTCGGAAAAAATCTGCCGCCAGATGAAGAAAAACGGGGCTTTCGTCCAGAAAATCTGGCTCCAGGAGCGGCCGAAAGAGCATTTACAGATCTATATGACGGTCAAAGCGGGCCGTCACTGCCGGATCACGCTTCGCCAGACGGCGGAACTGATCGGTTCCCTGTGCGGAATCCCGATGGTTGCGGTACGCGACGGGGCACAGGTCTTAAGCGGAGAATACCAGACGGTGCTGTTTCAGGAGGATGTGAAATTCCAGGTTCTCTACGGTGTGGGACGCATCACCAAGGAGCAGGAGAGTATCTCCGGGGACAATTACAGTGTGCTCTGCGAAAACGGCCAGTTTGTCCTCTGCCTGTCGGACGGCATGGGTTCCGGGATCGAGGCAAACAGGGAGAGCGAGACGGTGGTGGAGCTGTTTGAACAGTTCCTGCGCGCCGGATTCCCGCGGATCATGGCGGCACGGATGATCAATTCGATGCTTCTGCTGCAGCCAAAGGAAGGGATGTTTTCCACGTTTGATGTTGCTTCGATTAATCTCTACACAGGCGTCTGCAGCTTTTTGAAAGGAGGTGCATCGCCGACGTTCCTTAGGCGGGATACGTGGGTGGAGGTTGTGGAGTCGACCAGTCTTGCCGCAGGTCTCGTTTCCCAGACGGATTTTGATACCACAACGAAAAAGCTGTACGACGGTGATTACCTTGTGATGATGACGGACGGAGTGCTGGACGCGCTGCCCGGGGACAGGACGGAGCAGATGAAGCAGCTTCTTCTCGAAGTGAAAAACAGCGAGCCGCGGGAATTTGCCCGGGAGCTTTTGGAACGCGTGCTGCGCCTCGGCGGCTGCCGCGCACGGGATGATATGACGGTTCTGGTCGCCAGAATCTGGAAAAAATAGGAGTAAAAACGAAGGATGCGAGAGAAAGTAAGAGCCTTTATGGAACAGTATCATATGGTAATGGCAGGCGAACGCGTGCTGCTCGGCCTTTCCGGCGGCGCGGATTCCGTCTGCCTGTTTCATCTGCTGCGGGAACTGCAGGAGCCGCTTGGCTTTTCGCTGCTGGCTGTCCACGTCAACCATAACCTGCGCGGCGCGGAAGCCGGGCGGGATGCGGCATTTGCAGAAAATCTGTGCCGGGAATATGATGTTCCGTTCTATCTCTATTCCTGTCCCGTGGAGAAGATCGCAAAAGAAAAGCATCTCTCGACGGAGGAGGCGGGACGCGCGGCGCGGCAGGAAGTTTTTGCAGCGTGCGCAAAGGAGCAGAGGGCAGAGAAAATTGCGCTCGCCCATCACCAGGATGACGTTGCGGAGACGATGCTGCATCACCTGGCACGGGGAACGTCACTGGCCGGACTTGCCTCCTTACGCCCCGTGCGGGGGAATGTGATCCGTCCGCTTCTCTGCGTCGGACGAAAAGAGATCCGGCAGGAACTGGAAAGCCGGAAGTGCTCCTGGTGTGAGGACAGCACGAATGCAGAGGATGCTTACACGAGGAACGGAATCCGCCACCATGTGCTGCCGTATCTGACCGAAGAGGTCAATCCGCGTACTGCCGCGCATATGGCACAGACATCGCTGGACCTGCTGGAAACGGAGGAATATCTGGAGCAGCAGACGGATCAGCTGATGGAGCGGTATGCATCCGCAGAGAAAAATGCGGTTGTGCTGCGTGATGCGGTGAGCAGCGAAGCGCCTCTTCTGCAGCGCTACGTGATCCGGCGCGTTCTGGAACAGCTGGCGGGAAAACGGAAGGATCTTACCAGGGAGCATCTGGAATCTGTGCGGGAACTTTTTGAAAAGCAGGTCGGAAAAAGTGTCTGCCTACCGTATGGAATCACCGCCGTGCGCGGATACGAGACGCTCCGCCTGGAAAAGCAGGGAGTGCATTTAAAAGAAGAACGGAAAAGGAAAAGCGGCGAAGAAGTTCCAATTCCGGTTCCGGCCGGGTGGGAAGAGGGAAAAAGTCTCGCATTTGCAGAAAATCCAGTCACGATTGTGAAAAAAACATCGGTTTTTCCCGAAAGAATTGAAGAAAAAAAGTATACGAAATGCTTTGACTGTGATAAAATAAAAGACGGTCTTGTCCTCCGCACGAGAAGAAGCGGAGATTATCTGAGAGTAACCGCAAAAGGCGGGAAAAAGAAACTAAAAGATTATATGATTGATGCCAAGATACCGAAAGAGGAGCGGGATTCCATTCTGCTGCTCGCCGACGGACCGGAGATCTGGTGGGTCGTGGGGTATCGCAGAGGAGAGAGCGGCCGTGTCGGGGAAGACACGAAAGCAGTTCTGCAGATACAGATTGGCGTTGGTAAGGAGGAAAACAGATGAAAGAGACAATCAGAGTATTATTAAGCGAAGAAGAAGTAGACAGACGAATTAAAGAAGTAGCAGACCAGATCAACCGCGATTACGCAGGAAAAGAAGTGCACCTGATCTGCGTTTTAAAAGGCGGCGTATTCTTTATGTGCGAGCTGGCAAAACGCATCACAGTGCCGGTAAGCCTTGACTTTATGTCCGTATCAAGTTACGGCGATGACACCAAGTCCAGCGGAGTTGTCCGTATTGTAAAAGACCTGGATCAGCCGCTGGAAGGAAAAGACGTTCTGATTGTGGAGGATATCATCGATTCCGGAAGAACGCTTTACTATCTGATCGACATCCTGAAAAAGAGAAATCCGAAATCCGTACACCTGTGTACTCTGCTCGACAAGCCGGAGCGCAGAGTGCGCGATGTCAAAGTAGATTATACCTGCTTTGATATCCCGGACGAGTTCGTCGTAGGCTACGGTCTGGATTACGCACAGAAATATCGGAATCTTCCATACATCGGAGTAGTGGAGTTTCACGAAGACGAGGAGTAAAAAGAAAATATGAACAGACAGCGCAGTGGATTTGGACTCTACGCGGCGTTTATGGTGATTATCGTGCTTGCTATGTTCTACATCACCGGAAAAATCAGCGCAGGCAGCAGCCCAAGTCAGCAGAAATTTGAAACCGCCGTAAAAGACGGCAAAGTGACATCCGCGCAGATTGTCCAGAACAAAGAAGTGCCGACCGGCTCCGTCGTGGTACAGGAGCAGGGCGGTGACAGTTATACGGTCAATGTGACCGACGTAAACGCAGCTATCAGCCTTCTGGAGGATGCTGATGTAACGTACACCGTACAGAATGTCCAGAGAGACAGCATTTTCATGACGTCCGTCCTGCCGGCCCTGCTGCTCGGTATGATCCTTCTTTTCGGCATGTCGATGATGAACCGCTCCATGGGCGGCGGTGGAGGCGGCGGAAACAAAATGATGAATTTTGGAAAAAGCAACGCCCATATGTCCACCGACAAAGACAAAAAAGTCCTGTTCCGCGATGTTGCGGGCTTAAAAGAGGAAAAAGAAGACCTCGTTGAGGTGGTCGATTTCCTGAAAGCACCGGAGAAATATACACAGGTCGGCGCGAGAATCCCGAAAGGAGTTCTTCTTGTGGGCCCTCCTGGAACCGGTAAAACCCTTCTGGCGAAAGCTGTTGCAGGAGAGGCAGGCGTGCCGTTCTTCAGCATTTCCGGATCCGATTTCGTGGAAATGTTCGTCGGCGTCGGCGCTTCCCGTGTCCGCGACCTGTTTGATGAAGGAAAAAAACATGCGCCGTGCATCATCTTCATCGATGAGATCGACGCCGTGGCAAGACGAAGAGGCACCGGCATGGGCGGCGGCCACGATGAGAGAGAGCAGACATTAAACCAGCTTCTCGTTGAGATGGATGGTTTCGGCGTCAATGAGGGCATCATCGTGATGGCAGCGACGAACCGTGTCGATATCCTGGATCCGGCGATTCTCCGTCCGGGCCGTTTTGACCGCCGCGTGGTTGTAGGACCGCCGGATGTCATGGGCCGTGAGGAAATCCTGAAAGTCCATGCAAAGAACAAACCGCTGGCCGAGGATGTGGATCTGAAACAGATCGCGCAGACGACCGCAGGCTTCACCGGCGCAGAGCTGGAGAACCTGCTGAACGAGGCAGCAATCATGGCGGCAAAGGACCGCAGAAGATTTGTGCGCCAGGCCGATATCAAGTCTGCTTTCATCAAAGTGGGCATCGGTGCGGAGAAGCGCAGTAAAGTCATTTCGGATAAAGAAAAACGGATCACCGCATACCATGAGACAGGCCATGCGATCCTGTTCCATATGCTGCCGGATATGGAGGCGGTCTATACGATCTCCATTATCCCGACAGGTCCTGGCGCAGCGGGCTACACGATGCCGCAGCCGGAGAATGACGATATGTTCCAGACGAGAGGCAAAATGATGCAGTACATCACCGTATGCCTCGGCGGCCGTGTGGCAGAGGAGCTGATCTTCGACGATATCACAACGGGCGCATCCCAGGATATCAAACAGGCGACGGCTACCGCGCGTTCCATGATTACGAAGTACGGTATGTCTGAGAACCTTGGTCTTGTCGCTTACGATTCCGACTCGGATGAGGTCTTCATCGGCCGCGACTGGGGCCATACGAAGAGCTACAGCGAGAATGTAGCCGCAGCCATCGATGAGGAAGTCCGCCAGATGATCGAGAAATGCCACGATCAGGCGAAACAGATTATTCTGGAGCATTCCTATGTGCTGCATGAGTGTGCAAAGCAGCTGATGGAAAAAGAGAAGCTGAGCCGTGCTGAATTCGAAGCCATTTTTGAGCAGGAAGCACAGATGACAGGAACAGCACCGGAAGTTTCTGGAGAAATCTGATATCTTTTTATTTGCAATAGAAAACCTGCAGAGAACAAAAAAAGTTTTTTGCAGGTTTTTTTTCTGCGATTTTACGGGCGTTTGTGCAAATTAAAACAGAAAATCCGAAACGCCGGAAAAATTCATCGTTATTTTGAATAAGAATCAAATGAAAAAAAATCGCGATTTGTGCAGACTTTTCGAGGGACGTATGG